>CAZMYP010000020.1:0-33096 GCA_964570535.1 uncultured Herbinix sp. | reverse complement strand
AATTCTTCCATCAACAATCAGCTTTTCAAGTGCAATCCTTGCAACTTCTCTTCTGATTGGATCAAAGGCTGATAATATAACAGCTTCAGGTGTATCATCAATAATTAAATCAACACCAGTTAGTGTCTCAAGGGTTCTAATATTACGTCCCTCTCTGCCTATAATTCTACCCTTCATTTCATCATTCGGAAGCTGAACAACCGAGATTGTAGTTTCTGCCACATGGTCTGCTGCGCAGCGCTGTATAGCTGTAACTACATATTCCTTAGCCTTTTTATCTGCTTCCTCTTTTGCTTTGTTCTCTAATTCTTTAATAAGAACAGCGGTTTCATGTTTAACATCTTCTTCAACAGTCTTTAATAGATATTCCTTAGCTTGTTCGGAGGTTAGTCCAGAAATCTTCTCTAACTCCTGTAATTGTCTCTCATGGAACTCATCAACGTCTTTTCTAACCTTGTCGAGCTCTGATTCCTTTACAGAAAGCTTTGCTTCCTTCTTTTCAAGTGCTTCGGTCTTCCGATCTAAGGTTTCTTCCTTAGTCAGAACCCGCTTTTCATAGCGTTGTAACTCTGCTCTTCGTTCCTTAGTTTCTCGCTCGAATTCATTCTTGGCTTTAAGAGATTCTTCTTTCGCCTCGAGCAATGCCTCTCTCTTCTTAGTTTCAGCTGATTTTAAAGCTTCATCTATGATTTCCCTTGCCTTTTCTTCTGCACTGCCTATCTTTGCTTCATATACTTTAATTCGATATGCAATTGCAAGTTTCCATGCAAGAGGGGCTACAATCACGAAGGTAACTACAATAGCAACTATAATTTCTGGCACAAGAGCACCTCCCTATTAAGTTTTCATTGTACATTTTCAAAATGAATTCCAATATAAAAACAACTTTTATTCAAGTAAATATAGCAAGACATCACACTTGCTCTAAAAGCCTTATAAGTATATATAAGAAATACATTTATATAAAATAAATACAATATATAAATATTAAACTGTAATTGGTCATATGTCAAGTATAGGGTTTTATAATTTATCAAATAATATGAAAATATGTGCATAAAATCATGTTTTACTGTTAATTTATACAATTAGAGGCAAAAATCCTTGACAAAATAATAAAAAGCCTATCAAGCTTGAGCTCCAATATAATAAAAGCCCTTGCTCTCTTTTAAATAGACTGGAATAATACTTCCAATGAGATTTATATCTCCTGGAAAATGTACCAACATATTATTACCTAATCTGCCAGTAAGAAGGGTTTCATCTTGAGAATTTATCTCCTCTACCAATACATCCTGTATGGTATGTTCATCTCTTCCGGCTGCTTTTGATGATGAAGTCTGAACGGCTATAAGCAGTCTATCAAAACGCTCCTTAGCTACCTTTTCTTCTACCTGCTTATCCATACTTGCAGCAGGTGTACCTGTACGCTTAGAATACAAGAAAGTAAAGGCACTATCAAAGCCTACCTTTTCTACAACCTCCATTGTTTCAAGGAAATCCTCTTCTGTTTCCCCTGGAAAACCAACTATTATATCTGTAGTTAGAGATATATCTGGTACAGCTATTTTGATTCTTTCAACCAAATCAAGATAATCTTCCTTGGTATATCTACGGTTCATAATTTTCAGAAGCCGTGTACTTCCTGATTGTAAAGGAAGATGAAGATGTTTACAGATCTTTTTAGAAGCTCCCATAGCATCAATTAGCTCCTGTGATAAATCCTTAGGATGAGAAGTCATAAAACGAATTCTCTCAATTCCATCAACCCGTTCCACCATTTTTAATAACTCAGCAAAGCTTATAGGGGTATCAAGATTCTTGCCGTATGAATTTACATTTTGCCCAAGAAGCATAATTTCCTTAACGCCTTCTAAAGCTAAGGATTTAATCTCTTCAATTATATCCTTAGGATTACGACTTCTTTCTCTTCCCCTAACATATGGCACGATACAGTAGCTGCAATAATTATTACATCCAAATACAATGTTAACACCAGCCTTAAATGGATATTTTCTATCATTAGGAAGGTTTTCTACAATCATATCTGTATTTTCCCATAAATCTATTACAATACGGTCAGAATGTCTCCTGCCGATGCCCTCATTGTTCAGGCGAGTTTTTATCAATTCAGCCAGTTTAAATATATTATGAGTACCAAAGATAATATCTACAAATTGATAGCTTTCTTTTATCTTGTCTACAGCTGTAGTCTCTTGCATCATGCAGCCGCACAAAGCTATCAGCATGCCAGGACGCTTCTTTTTTAATCTCCCCACATACCCTAGCCTGCCATAAACTCTATTATTAGCATTTTCTCTTACAGTACAGGTGTTATAAAGGACAAAATCAGCATCCTCTGTATCTGTTTCTATATAACCGATTTGCTTTAATATCCCAGATATCTTTTCAGAATCTCTACTATTCATCTGACAGCCAAAGGTTTCAATATGATAAGTTTTACTTACTCCAGTTTTAAGATACTCCTGCTCATATCTGTCTCTAAGCTCTTTAATTATCTCAAGCTGTTTATTTGCTTCAAATTCATTTGTATTATCTAACCTTTCCACAATTACCTCCCATATAATTCTCATCTATATTTATAGTAATAATCCTCCCAGTTCAAATAATACTAACTTTAGTTCTTCAAAAGTAGAGCTACGGTATTTGTAATCTAAAGGGAAGATAGCATCCTCATCAACAGTTTCTATAGTCAGAGCTGGTTTAAAAAAATGCTCTGAAAAATAGTGTACAGTATTACCTCCAGAATCTCCATAGTTAATTTCATCCTCTGGATTAACCAGTTCATATTTTGTTATGCCCTTTAATCTTTTTGCTATATATAGTTGCTTATCATTATAATCTTTAGACATACTACTTCGATAATAATATATTGACTTTCCCCTAGAATGAAAATCCATATAGCATCTTATACGGTATTGATGAAATACTTCTATTAATGCCTTTGTCTCATTTTCGCTAGCAGCATAATCATGGGAATTCTTAGGCTTCCATGAATTAGAGGGAAAGTTACGATTAATATCTATTCCACGACCATTGAATTTCCAATCAGAACTATTATGACTTAATTTCTTTATTCTTTCTCTAAGTTCAGGGCTTCTAATAGCTTTTTGACCATATAAAGATATCATATAACCGTCAGGGTTTAATAAGGGAATAATAAGAATTGTGTAGGTCTCTAGCAATTCATATACGCATTTGCCAAATATCATATATTCATATTGCTTCTCCAAATCACGGGAGGGGCTTTTTAATTTTTGATCAAATAGTTCCTTTACTTTTCTATAGTCTTCATATATATTTGCATAAATTTCTACTATTTTCATTAAAACCATGGGATTGATAGTCTCTCTACCATGAACTCCAGCAGTAAAAAGAATATACTTTTTGCCCACCCCCACTTTAAGCATAACAATGTCACGATTGTCATGGGACTGTCCAATCGTGACATGTTGTATGATTTTGTTATGGCATTTGCTCAAAGCATAAGAATCAAAGATTAAATCCTCATGGGAATACTTTTGTTTATTAAAATCAATAATCATATTTAGGCTCCTATTCATACTACCATTACAGCCTATGCGAAAACCAATAAAATATGAAGTACTGTTTTATTAATTATTATTTAATTAGTTACCCAGCTTATAAAATATTTGAGCTAGTGGTGAATCCTCTGACAATATAATTGTTTTATCACTACCAGTAAAAGATATCCTAGCAGCTTCTAATGACCTGATAAAGGTATAAAAATCGCCCTTAGAACTATCTGAATATGCTTCGGATAAAATACTCATATATTCAGCTTCACCTTCAGCAATGATAGTAGCCGCCTCTGTATTAGCATTAGATAAACTAATTTCAATTTCCTTGTCAGTCTTATTTCTAATGATCTGTGCTTCAGATTCTCCTTCAGCAGTATAAGTAGCTGCCATCTTAGCCCTTTCTGAAATCATCCTATCAAAAACAGCATTCTTATTATCACTTGGTAAATCTAGATGTTTATTCTCAACTGTAATAAGGTGTATACCATATTGTTCCATGGTAGTACCGATATCCTTCATAAAGGATGCATTTAGCTGACCATCTCTTCCGCTAATAACCTCTTGTTGGGTATTGCTACTAATTACATTTTTCATAGCATTATATACTGTGGTATTAATTCTACCCTCACCTATTGTTAGAGATGAATTAGCAGTCTGAGCAAATAATATTGGATCAGATATTTGCCATAGAACATAGCTGTCTGCTACCATGGTTTTCTTATCTACAGTAATAACATCTGATTGAGACATATCATAAAACTGAATGCTTTTCGGAAGCTTATCTACTGTCTCTACAAAAGGAGTTTTAAAAGTTAAACCAGCCTTATCAATAACCCTTTCAATTTTACCAAATCGTTTGATCATAGAATATTCATTTTCCTTGGTAACCACTAAGGATGCTAATAAAAGCACCAAGGCACCAATTACTATAAGTACTGAAAATCCCTTTATTATATTTTTAATTTTTTTACCCATTAGTTGCTTCCTCCTTCCATAAGTGGATCAAGAGGCAATAATTTATTAATATTTGTCTCTCCACTATCAATAATAACTTTTAGAGAAGGAAGTATATCTTCCATGGCCTCATAATACATTCTTTCCCTTGTAATCAAAGGATACTTGTTATATTCCTCATACATTTTATTAAATCTTGCTACAGTAGCTTTTGCTTCATTAACTCGCTTAGCTTTTGTAGACTGGGCTTCCTGAAGTATCTTATCTACATCTGCTATTGCTTTAGGAAGTCTTTCATTGCTATATTTGTTGGCATTATTAATAGCTGTTTCTTTGCCCTGCTTAGCAGTTTCAACTGATTTAAATGCTTCCATAACCTCAATTGTTGGAGGCTCTGAATCCTGAATAGTTATATTAACAAGCATAAGACCAATATCATGCTCTAGAAGATTGTTAATAATTTCTTCTTTTATTTTTGACTGTATTTCGTATTTTCCATCAGTTATAACACTATCAACTGGAAAGGAACCTACAACAGTACGTATATTGCTTTGAGCAATATTTTTAAGAATAGATACAGGATCAGAGGAAGCATAAAGGTATTTAATCGGATCTGAAACCTTGTACTCTACATAGAAATCAACATTAACAAAGTTAAAATCCTTTGTTATCATTATTGACTCTGACTCAATTGTTTCACCTGTACTCTCAACATATCCTATGGGAAATGCATTTATTGTTGTATCAACTTTTTGAACCTTCTGAATAAATGGTATCTTTAGATGAAGTCCCGCCTCTGAAACTGTCTTAGCTTTTCCAAAGGTCGTAATAACTGCTTGTTCCTGTTCTTTAATTGTATAAAATGAGCCAAAACTAATTATTGCTACGATTATTAAAAGAATTAAAACAAATAAAAGCCCTTTAAACTTCTTAAAAATCTTTCGCAAATCATCCCCTGAGGGAAAATCATATACTACTCTTTCTGACATATTGCTTACCTTCTTTCTATACACATATATGCATATAATTTATGTATTATTGTCTTATCTGTCCATTACCGAAAATTATATACTTTGTTGTTGTAAGTGCCTTTAAGCCCATGGGGCCTCTGGCATGAAGCTTTTGTGTACTTATACCAATTTCTGCACCAAATCCAAATTCATTACCATCAGTAAAGCGGGTGGATGCATTTACATATACGGCAGCCGCATCAATTTCATTGTGAAACTTCATAGCATTGTTATAATCCTTAGTAATAATAGCTTCGGAATGCTTTGTATTATAACGATTAATATGAGAAATAGCCTCATCTATATTATTAACAACCCTTAATGATATGATTTTATCTAGATACTCAGTCCCATAATCCTCTTCACTTGCCAAGGTGCAGCTGGGACAAATATCACATCCTCTTTCATCAGCTCTTATCTCTACATCCTTTGCATGCAGTCTATCATATAAAAGCGGTATAAACTCCTTACTTATCTTTTCATGTATAACCAAGGATTCGCATGTATTACATACCCCAAGTCTCTGTGTCTTAGCATTATCAACAATATCAAGAGCCATATTAAAGTCTGCAAATTCATCAACATATATATGGCAATTACCGGTACCGGTTTCAATAACAGGTACACTACTTTGCTCCTTAACTGATTTGATTAGGCCTTGACCTCCTCTTGGAATCAATACATCTATATAATCATCCATCCTCATCATTTTGTTAACTAGTTCTCTCGAAGTGTCTTCAATCAGTAAAACAGCATCCTCAGTTAGGCCAGCTTCCTTTAATCCACTATGTAATGCTTTAACAACTGCAATATTTGATAAAATAGCATCACTTCCCCCACGAAGAATAACTGCATTTCCTGTCTTAAAGCATAAACCAAAAGCATCTGCTGTTACATTAGGGCGGGATTCATAAATCATACCAATAACGCCTAAGGGTACTCTTTTTTCACCAACTATTAATCCGTTAGGGCGATTCTTCATGGATAATACTTCCCCAATTGGATCTGGTAAATTGGCCACCTCCAATAGACCCTCTGACATACTATTTATTCGTTCAGCCGTTAACATCAACCTGTCAATTAAAGATTCCTTAACACCGTTCTCTCTTGAAACACGAACATCTTCCTTATTAGCTGCTAATATATTATCCTGGTTGTTAATTATGGACTTGGCACAAGCTCTTAGAGCATTATTCTTATCCTCTTGTAATAATAAGGCCAATCTTACAGAGGCCTTCTTAGAACGTTTACCGATTTCCTCTAAATACATAGTTATCCTCCTTTCCTATCCTAATATTTCTTACATTTAATTACCCCTTCTGAGCTTACTACAGATTCAGTAGGGATATCAAATTTATTAGTTGTTAATTGTTCCATAATCTGAAATTCATAAGCTAAAGCAATCTTTATCCATTCTGTTTGTGAGTGTCTGCCAAGAAATCGATCGTAATAACCAGCGCCATAGCCCACCCTGTTTCCTGATTTATCAAAAGCCAGTCCAGGAATTAACATTAGCTTCTTAGCAGATAAATTATTACCCGATAGAGACGAAACATATCTTTGATGTATACTGCTGTCTGGCTCTAGAACACCAAATTTACTTTTAATAAGACCATCAAGGCTAGGAATTAAATAAAAATTCATATCATTATCTTCAACCTTTGGTATATATACCTGCTTATTCATCTCAAAGGCCTTATTAATAATAGCTGTGGTATCTACTTCTGAACCAAAGGATAGATAAGTAAATAGCATATCGCTCTCCTTAAAATCCTTTAATGCATATAGGTGTTCTTGAATTTGCCTGTTATATTCATTTCTAAGAGTTACAGGCAGCTCATTTCTTAAGCCTTTAATATAGCTTCGAATCTCACCTTTTGTCATTTATATCAGACACCGTCCTTCTTTTCTCCTGCTTTTGTAATAGACCCATCGGGATTTAAAAAGGATACCCTATCTAAGGTTCCCCTCATATTCTTTCTTATTGCCTCTATATATTTTTTCCTAAGCTCCCCTTGCTCCACTTTCTCTTCTGTAGTTAATCCAGTAGACTGGGACTTATGATATAACTCATTAATTCTATCTAAGTTTACTTCCATGTTATGTTTATATCTCCTTTTATGAATATTGCTTTGTTCTAATGTAATCCATAATATTGAAATTCTTTGTTTTATGAGCCAGAAATAAAGTTCCAATATCCTTGCCTTCTATTACCCTGTTGATATTTCGTACATTGTTCCCGTTTGTAATAACCATATCTGCCCCAGAAGCGTTGGCTATTCTTGCTGCCGAAAGCTTGGTAGCCATACCTCCTGTTCCAAGATTACAGCCTGTTGAAGATTTAGCCATATCAAGCAGCTCATCATTAATTTCATGAACAAGAGATATCATAGTAGCATCTTTATTCTTATGAGGATCATCAGTATAAAATCCATCTATATCTGATAATAAGATTAATAAGTCGGCCCCTACTATAGCTGTAACAATTGCTGATAGAGTATCATTATCACCAAAATCCAACTCATCTGTTGATACGGTGTCATTTTCATTTACAATCGGAATTACTCCCATATTAATTAATTCATTGAAGGTGTTCTGAGCATTTTCCCTACTGATATCATTAATCATTGTATGTTTTGTCATAAGTATTTGCGCTGCTACCTGGTTATATTCAGCAAAGAGTTTTTGATACACCATCATAAGTCTTGCTTGACCAACAGCAGCACAAGCCTGCTTAATTGTACGCTTATTAGGCTTTTCTGCAAGGCCAAGAGCCTTTCTTCCTACTGCAATTGCTCCAGATGAAACTAGTATTACGTCCTTCCCTTGATTACGCAGATTAGTTAGGATTCTTACCAATCTCTCCATCTTATCTAAGTCTAAATTACCAGTATCAACATGATTAAGTGAAGCCGATCCTATTTTTACAACAATTCTTTTTTTATTAGCTAAGTGCTTTCTCTCGCCCACAACTATTCCTCCAAATGTATAATTAATAAGATAAAATCTTAAGATTCTATGAATTATATCCTATTACACTAGTTCCTGCAACATATCCTGTACACCAAGCCCATTGAAGATTATATCCTCCACAGGTCCCATCCATATCAAGAAGCTCTCCTATAAGATATAGGTTTTTTTTCTTTTTGGATTCCATAGTTAAGGGATCAACATCCAGAGTTGACACCCCACCAGCCGTCACCTGTGCAAATTCAAATGTATTTGTTCCATTTATTTGAACCATAAAGCCTTTTATCTGTTCTGTCAGCTTTAATATTGCTTCATCCTTTACTTTGCTACAAGGGCAATTAGGGTCCAACTTGGCTTCAGTCATTAAAATATAATTAAGCTTATGATTAAACATTCCTACTAGCATCTCTTCCATAGTTTTCTCTGGACTTCTTTTGCAACGTTTCATCAGTATTTCAAAAAGCTCCTCACGGCTTGCAGAAAAATATAAATCCAGCATCAGATATGAGGCCTTACCCATATCAAGAGCCTTTGAAACAAAACGGCTTAACTGCATAATTGGAATTCCTGATATTCCATAGTCCGTAAATATTATCTCTCCTTCTTCTATGAAAAGAAGCTTAGCATTCCCATAGGCTTTAACCCTTGCTTGAGTCCGGACTCCAGATATTTTCTTGCAGAACTTATCTGGCGATTTTAAAGAAACTAGTGCAGGTAGGGGCTTTATTATCTTATGTCCAAATAACTTAGCCAAATCGTATCCACTACCATCAGAGCCTAGCTTAGGAGCTGCGCAGCCTCCTGTTGCAAGTATTAATTTCCTGGCATAATATATATTTTCTTCCTTATTGACGGCAGTAATTACAGTAAAATCCGGAGCAATAACCGAGATAACCTTTTCATTATAAATAAATTCAACCTTTAATCGTTGGCATTCCATTAAAAGCACCGACACTACGCTGCTAGCCTGTTCAGAATTCGGATATATATAACCATTTCTCTCTTTGGGTATAATGCCTAAATCTTTAAAAAATTTAATTGTTTTAGACGTATCAAAATTCGGTAACACCTGAAATACAAAGGAATTATCATCAGATCGATAGCACTCAGATGTCTGATATAGGTTAGTATAATTACACTTACCATTACCTGTTGCTAATATCTTTTTACCTGCTTTTTCTTTTTGTTCAATAATAAGAACTGAGCGACCACCTCTTGCTGCTAATATTCCTGCAAGAAGACCAGATGCCCCTGCGCCTACTATAATAACATCATACTCTTTCATCTTTAGAAGCTGCCTTTCTTAAAATCCCAATTCAAGCGATTAGTTATATATATTTGTTCTATTATATTTTAACAAGGTTATTAATTCAAGGCTTTCTTACTTAATTAATATATTGTTTTGTAAAATTTAATTGAAATCTAATAATATGTATGAAATTCTTCCAAACAAAAAAGAGGTTTCTCTATAAGCTCCTCCTTTTAAACTATTAATCTTATGTCTTAGCTAGTATAGCTTTCTAATAAAGCATATAAATCACTAAGATTATCTACATATATTCCTTGGCTCAGGGCAATTCTATCAGCCTCTGGAAGGCTTTTTGCTTCTATATGGGTATAATCATATATGGATTTTAGATCACTATTATACACAACTACATAACCATTCTTTACAATAACATAAAATCTATAGGGTACCATATCACCGTCATAGCTTTTTCTAAATTTCACAGCCTTATCCGAAAATGAAATCAATTCATAGGATAACAAACCCTTATTATATTCCGAGAGAGTAAGATCCTTCATATAATTTTCCAGATAATCTTCAACCTCTTCCCTGGTAAGTCCTACTATATCTCCTGGTGGGTTTTGTTCCGTTTCAGTTAAGGAGCCCACCTTACGGTCATAAATCTCTAGTATATATGTTGTAGAGGGTTGAATCACAGGGTCAGACTGTAGGGCTGTTGATATAATTTCATCAGTATCGTCAAGATTATTTATTGCATTATCAATATCATTCTTGTCTGTAGCAAGAGGTGGAATGATAGGATTGTCAAGCTCAGCCCAGTATTCCTTTGACCTTTCAATTGCTCTTTTGTTAAATTTACCTAAAGCATGCTGATAGCTTAAATAATAGCATGTGCAAAAAAATAATGATATTGTTAAAAAACTGAAAAGATAAATATATACCTTCTTGAGTTTCATAAAACCACTCCTTTGGTATATATAATCTCCATTATTTGCTATTTTATACATTTAAGCAATTATCTTTTTAAGATATGTGCCCAACGAAGAAATCTAATTATAACTTCACCCTTAGGAAGGTTCTCCAGTTCTTCTTCTTCTATTCCTTTCATAAAGATAAGAAGTGCAAAGTATATAATTATGGCAGAAAGCAAAGATATTAAAGTGGCAAATGAATTACTACCCGTCCATTTGTGTAGTCCCATATGTATAAAATAAACTATAAAGCCCATAAGCCCTGCACTAACGGTAGGAATTATAAAGGTCTTGGTTATTTCTTGTTTATATTCAAGATGTTTTTCAATTGATATCCAGTTAAGTATACATACCACTAGTGCAAATGTAACATTACCTATAACAAGGGAATAGCCACTTAAGGAAGTAAATTTTAATAGAAATAATACTAGGATCACATGAAAAGCTAAGGATATTGCAGCATTAATTACTGGAACCTTAAGCTTGTTAATCCCTTGAAGAATAGCAGTAGTTACTGTAGATAAGGAGAAAAATACAATGGCTATAGCTCCAAGTCTTAGATAATTGGCATCCAACTGATTTGATCCGGGAAAAAGCATCTCAAGAATAGGATAAGCCAATACTCCCATTCCTACTGCCGCTGGAATTGCTATTATCATATTAAATTTGATTGCCACATGAGTTTTATTACGAATTACGCCGTAAGAGCCCTTAACCTTAGCGGCTGCAATACTGGTTACTATTGCAGCTCCTATTGCTGAAGCTATAGCAACCGGTACATTTGAAAGATTACGATATTTATTGTTGTATATACCTATAAGTATTCTAATGTTTTCTGCTGAATATAAGCTACCAAGAGTTGTATTCTGAAAAACAGTATTATCAAAATAAACAACCTCCTTTGTAGCCATAATATTACCAAACATTGCGTTATCAATAACTCCACTTAAATGATATACTGTCTGACTTAGAATTATGGGTGATATTGTAATCAGCAACATTTTATAGATATCCTTATATGAATCTATAGCTGTGCTATTATCTTTATTAATCTGTTTTCTCAAGACTGGACGATATATGATATAAACAAACATCAAAAATAAAAGTCCTACAATTGCCCCCATCAGTGTACCTAATGTGGCTCCTGTAGCACCATATGCTGCCACACTAACGGATGCACTATAGCTTTTCATCAAAGAATAAGCCGCAAAGACACTGACAATTGCATTTATAACCTGCTCAATTACCTGAGATATGGCTGTAGGAATCATGGTGTTTTTCCCTTGAAAAAAGCCTCGAAAAACTCCCATTATAGAGAAGACAAATAAGGTAGGAGCCAAAACCTTAATAGGAACTATGGCATTGGGATCATTATTCATTACTGTAGCAAAGAAATCTGCACCAAAAAACAATATCAAAGCAGCAGCTAAACCTACAACAAATGCAAATCCTATAGCTGATATAAATATACGATAAGAATTCCTATACTCCTTAGTTATTCCCTTGGCTGCTACTAGCTTAGATACAGCAAGTGGTAAGCTATAGGATGAAAGTATTAATGCAAGTCCATATAATTCATAGGCCAAGGCGTAAGACCCCATACCCTCATCACCAATAATTCTAGTCAGTGGTATACGATAAAGTAGACCAATAACCCTAACTAACAAGGACGCAACCGCTAGTATACTGCCCTGTACCAAAAATTGATTTCCTCTTCTATCTCTACTCATGTTTCTCTACCCCTTATCTAAGCCTATCATTCTTAAGGATTCCTCTTATGAATCGTATAATATCCCTATTCTATAACAATATCCTTTGTTAAATTATTCGGGAAAATTGCAATATAGGTTTTGCCCGGATTAATAGTTAGTTCCTGTCCAGATGAATCATAATATCTCATCCATTTTTTATTCTCATTTTTCTTCCATGTTATTGCTACCATCCTACCATTTGTTATATAATAACCTGTTCCTTCGGCATTTTCCAAGTCCATAGTTTGGTAATCGTTCTTATCAATATCCCATTCCTTAACAAACTGTACGATAATATTCTTAAAGGTCAATTGTTCTCCAGTATTGGAGTCCTTATGAATATCCCCAAATTGATACCTATAATAAAGCTTGTCCTCTGGATTATAGGTCAAATACGGCTTATTGTAGGGAAATTTAATATTAATTTTATTGCAGATAGATTCAGATTTCAGCTCTGTATCCTCTTTATAAAATCCGAAATGAGCCTCAAAGTCTTCTCTATGTTCAGTACTATATTTCTTCTTCTCTATACCTGCATATATTTTTTCTAAACTGGTAAAGGCATTATGAGGTGCCTTCATGCTCTTATCTCGATAGAATACCGTTGTACCAATACCAGTTTCACCATCAAGGTTATTAATACCTAGTGCCTTTAGCTTGGATACAGCATATTTAGTCTTACCATAGTGAATATATATAGCATCATATTCATCCGCAAAGCTGGCAAAATAATGCCTAGAACTACGAATAGAGCCAATCCTGTCTCCAGTAAAACTCTCACCAACTGCAAGAAGTCTTGTTATTCCTCCTTCTACTAATGCTTCGTAGACAATGTCTGCTTTACCTATACCCCATTGATTTCTGACTGTTTTATAATTACTAAACTGTATTGCATAGGGGCGCTTACTTCCTGATTCAATAGGAACCCAAAGCCCTGACAAGTTACTGATCATTTCACCCTCATGAGTCTCTTCTTTTACATCAGGCTCCTTAGTTGGCTCAGGTTCAGGTTCAAGTGTTACTATTTGAGTTGGTTTAGTCTTGTCATCTATTTTTTGAATAATATCCTCTTGATTATAATCCTTGTCCTTTTTACAGGCCACCATAGCAAGAACAATTAAAATAAGAAGAAATATACTTGCTGTTTTTTTCATGATAAATACCTTCCCTGTCTTATCTTAAAACATTTAACCTGTCTAATACCTGGTTTTGCTTTGACTCCATAATTTCTCTTTCCTCATCAGACATATGATCATATCCCATAAGATGAAACATGCTATGAGCAGTTAAAAAGCCAACTTCCCTAGTTACAGTATGTCCATATTCCTCTGCTTGTCTAATAGCCCTGTCAACTGATATGACTATATCACCAAGTATCAGCTCACCTGTCTCAGGATTAAAATATTCAGTTGTTAATTTGTCTAGGCCCGAAAAATCTCCTGGGGCATAATATTCAACTGCTGGAAAAGAAAGCACATCTGTAGGCTTATCCATATCTCTAAAATTCTTGTTAATCGCCTTTATTTCATTATCATCAGTAAGTAAAAGACTTATTTCAACCTCATAAGGAAAGTCTTCGCATTCAAGGCATTCCATAATAACCTTTTCGATTAGCTCTTTATAATTAAAATCTAAAAGCTTTACAGCTTCATACTCCATATGAATAGTCAATAAGGTTCCTCCTTTATTCTACCAATTCTCCATCTTTAAATTGCTCCTCGTTTGATTCCTCTTCTTTGAACTCCTTTTGGTAGAAATCCTTTAATTGCTTAAAATTTCTTACAGATAGTCCAGAATCATCAAATGTCCCCTTTTCCATTCTCATACGAAATATATTATCAATAATCTTATGGGCTTCAAACCTTTGATCTTCTGTTTTATTTATGTAATCTATGGTAGAAACCACATTATCTGAAATCATAACAATTGCTGATTCAATAAATGTAGGCTTATCATATTTAATATTGTGCTGTCTTAGGACATTTGTTAGCTCATCTGGAAAACCATATTCTTCAGCTATTTTTAGCCCTTCCTCTATATAGTTTTTCCCTTTGATCTTACCCACCTCATGATAATATCCTCCTGCTTGCGCTAAGGCTTCATTAGCACCTATATACTTAGCAGCCTTTCCGGATAAGTCACCAATTGTAACAGAATGCTTATAAAGAGCTTCGGAATAATCCTTCATTTTAAGAAGAAGCTCATTGTTTTCAGAAAGTAATATATCATAGCTTGTCCTAACACCCTTAATAAAGGTTGAGTCAGTTATTACTCTATTATCCTTATAATTATCAGTTTCTTCTTCTACTCTTGTAGAGTGTCTGCTAACTATAATTTCATAAACATAGGACATCAAAAAAGCAATAACAATTACTCCGAATATACTAAAGGTTGAAGCAATATAGTTAAAATTATTCTTTCTTTCAAAGACAAAATTATTCATAATAAATGATAGTGTGATATTAGTGGATAATAAAATTATTGAAGAATAAACAACTGTAGCTTTTTTCTTAAGTTGCTCAGCTAATAGAGCAAATAAAACACCCATAGCTAGACATTGGATAATATCATAGGGCCTGAGAAAATAAGCAATACTAATAATAAATGTCAGGTTGAAATATGCAAATAGACCAAGAATCTTATCCACATTCATGGCAATAACTAGGGGTCCTATCATCCAAAAGCTATACCTTTGTGGATTTATAGGAAGCATAGTAAGTATTATTGATATACTATATAATATAAAAACTATGCTCTTAGAATATTTGGCAGTAAGAATATCCTCTTTGAATCTAATAAAAGCCACCATCACAGAGGTCATAAGAAAAGTTATGGTACCAACCCTTATCATATCAATAGTATCAAAATTATTTAAGATACTAAATAATACAATAACTAATACAGATACAACAGGTAGAAGGTTAATTATAAATGGATTTTCCTTGTTCACTACAGTGGTAGAGCCGTTTTCGCTTTCTCTTGATAGTTTCTTATCTGCTTTCATAACGATTACTCCTGATTTTATCTGCCTTCAATCCCTTAGTTATCTTTGTAAATCCTTTGTTTCCTTGTGACATTCCTTCATATCGCTTTTGTCTTTCCTCATAGGAGTCATAGGCTTTAACAATTTTCTGTACCAATGGATGTCTTACCACATCCTGATTAGTAAGATATGAAAAACCAATATCTTCTATTCTACTAAGAACACTTATAGCCACATCCAAGCCTGATTTACTACCCCCTGGAAGATCCTTTTGAGTTATGTCTCCGGTAATTACAACCTTAGATCCGTAACCTATTCTTGTTAAAAACATTTTCATCTGTGCCGGAGTCGTATTCTGTGCCTCATCCAAGATAATAAATGCATTGTCTAGAGTTCTACCTCTCATATATGCCAAAGGAGCTACTTCTATAAGTCCTTTTTCCGAATTTCTTATATAAGCTTCTGGACCCATTATTTGATGCAAAGCATCATAAAGAGGTCGCAAATAAGGATCTACCTTGCTTTGTAGGTCTCCAGGAAGAAAACCTAATTTTTCACCTGCCTCAATAGCTGGACGGGTTAGAATAATCTTATTAACCTGGTCGTTTTTGAAGGCTGTTATGCCCATAGCCATTGCAAGATAGGTCTTACCAGTTCCGGCAGGACCTATTCCAAATACAATCATTTTTTTTCGCATCTGATCTACATAGCCTTTTTGTCCAATAGTTTTTGGTTTAATAGGCTTACCATTAATAGTATGGCAAATTAAGTCCTTGTCTATCTCAACGATTTCTTTTTCTTTCTCCTCAAATGAAAGAGACAATACATAATTGACCTCTTGTTCAGTTATACTGTTACCTCTTTTAGAAAGCTCTAATAACTGTAGGAATACACTCTTTGCTCTTGTAACATTATCTACATTGCCTACAAGCTTAATTTCTCCATTACGTTCAATTACAGTAACATTAAGTGTCTTCTCAATTATCTTGACATAAGCATCGTAATCTCCAAATACATTCTTTTCATGTTCAATAGGTATGTCAATTATTATTTCCACTATGCTCATCGACCTGTTCAATCCTCCACTCGCTCGCATCAATTATTTTATATTCCCAAGCCGGTTCTTCAACAAGAATTCGTCCTTGGGCTATACAAGTATTATTTACAACTTCTATTTTAACATTATTTCTACTTATAAAAACTCCATTTTCAGCTAATCTATCAAAATATCTATTTAAATTATTCTTTCCAAGTTTAATAGCTTCATCCTCTGTATATTTATTTTTTTGTTCAAAATATTCTCTTATTGTCTTGGTTCCATACTGTAAAGGCAGGTAAAATGATTCGGTAATATGCATTGTATTTTCGTTAACAATTATATCATACATACTATAGGAATATCTAGGATTATATAAAATTAATTTCCGTCCGAATAAGCTTACATAATAACCTTTCTTATTATTATCTGTATATATATGAACTATATGATTTAAGGAAAAGGAATCATAATAATCATAGAAGGAGCTAGATACTATATCAGCACTTGCAATAACAGGCTTTCTATCAAGAACACCTCCAAAATCATCCATTACCTCAAGAACACCTGATACCAGAATATCTCCTTTTCTAACCACATCACCTGGCTTTACCATAGGTGTTCCAGTCCGGGTCACAATACTTTTAATTACTGCGTCCTTAGTAGCTATAATATGACTGGGAGCTGTAACCTCAATAATTGGAGCAGGCATATTAGTTTCTGTAATTTTAATTATCAGCCTGGTTCCTTTTATTTCTGCTGAAACCCATCCAATGTCTTCATAAGCTAAACGTATATCTTCTTCAATTTCACTTCCATTTATTTTGTTTTTCATAATACCGGCATTGATGCCATTATCAGATAAGAACTTCAGTATTGCTTCTGGTGTATATTTTGAGCCACCCAAGACATTAATATCCCAAATAAATAAAGACATAACATATACCATTAAGCTACATATTAAAATACCTATAAAAAAGCCTTTTCTTTTTCTATATCGATGAATTAAGAAGGGTAGTCCATGTTTGTTTTTTATTCTGGGTATTAGCTTTGTTTTTCTGACAATTGGTTTGAGCTCCTTATAGTTTTTTGCAGAAATATTGAATATATAACTTTCATCTTCTCTGAAGATATTCCATATATATATTCTCCTATTACTACATAAATTTATAAAGCGTTCTGGTGATATTCCAATAATATGTACCGTTAAATATCCTGTAAGCCAATATTTAAGCCTTCTTAGCATATAATTACCCCTCCATATTTACGCTTATATATAATGAATCGCCTTAATATAGCCCACTATCCTCATCTCATCCTCTGTAAAATAAAGAATATTTAATTTACTTCCTTCAATACAAATCTTACAGGCCTTAGCCTGAACCTTAACTAAGCTGCCATTATATTCAATAATACCCTTGTAATTTTCTAGACATATTTCATTTCTACCAGTGGCAGTAATAATAGGGGCACCTGCTAATATGTCAGTTGGCAAATTAAGATGATCTGACAGTTCCTCAAGATATGATGCTTTATTAATGTTTTTTTTCTTCTTAGTATCAATTCCCTTGTAGAGGGTATCCTTTGAATCCTTAATAAACTTCTTATGTGATGACTTAAGGCCTTTCCCCATAACAATCTCCATTTCATAATTCTAAAGCATCTTACATTTATATTACAGATACTGTTATTAATATATGTTTTTTTTATTTTTTGTAGACTTATTTAAATACAAAAAACTTCCAATGATAAACATTGGAAGTCCTTTTATAAAGTTTAAAATTTGCGTTTTCTAGCAGCCTCAGACTTTTTCTTACGTCTTACACTTGGCTTTTCATAATGCTCCCTCTTACGGATCTCCTGTTGGATACCGGCTTTCGCACAGTTTCGTTTGAATCTGCGGAGAGCACTATCTAATGTTTCATTTTCTTTCACAGTAACATTTGACATAGTCTCACACCTAACCTCCCTCCAGTTGTGTATTGTGCCTGACAACTGTTTGGGTATTATTTTGTATAGCACTACTATAGATTATAACATAAATATCTAATTCGTCAACGGTTTTTCTTCATAATACTTGTCGGAATTTATAACTATTTTATTTGCTTAGCTAATGCCTCATTAGTTTGAGCTATTAATGCATCAATTCCGGCTTCATTTTTTCCTCCAGCTTGGGCCATATTAGGCTTTCCACCACCACCGCCACCGACTAAAGCAGCCAGTTCCTTAATAAGCATTCCAGCATGGGCTCCCTTACTAATTGACAGATCACTTGCCATAGCTACCAAGCTAACCTTATCAGGTGCTGTAGAAGAAGCCAGAACAATTACTCCATCTCCCAGCTTATCCTTAAGCTTATCTCCTAGGTTTCTTAATCCGTTCATATCAAGCTCAGGAACCTTTGCAGCTATAAGCTTCACTCCCGATACATCCTGAATTTGATCCATGATATTACCTAAGGAACTGCTTGCAAGCTTTGATTTAAGCTTTTCATTCTCAGACTTCAGTACTTTGATCTCTTCCAATAAGCCCTCTATCCTAGCTGCAAGCTGAGCAGGCTCTGCTTTTGCAGCCCTAGCTGCCTCATGGAATCTACCTTCAAGCTCTTTATAGTACTCAATTACACCATTTCCTGTTAATGCTTCAATTCTTCTGACACCAGCAGCAATTCCTGTTTCTGATAAAATCTTAAATACTAAGATATCTCCAGTATTAGATACATGGGTTCCACCACATAACTCCATACTGACCTCTCCCATAGATACAACACGAACCTTTTCGGAATACTTTTCACCAAAAAGGGCCATTGCTCCTTCTGCTTTAGCATCATCTATGGTCATAATTCTAGTATTTACAGTAAAATTATTATTGATATACTCATTTACAATAGCCTCAACTCGGCTGATTTCTTCATCTGACATAGCTGAAAAATGTGTAAAGTCAAATCTTAATCTATCTTTTGAAACAAATGAACCAGCCTGTTCGACATGATTTCCCAAAACTAGTCGGAGGGCCTTTTGCAGTAAATGAGTTGCTGAATGGTTCTTAGCAGTTGAATCTCTTAGGGTAGGGTTAACATTGAGAATAACATTATCACTAAGTTTTAAAATTCCTTTAATTACTGTACCCACATGTCCAATTTTACCACCGGGAAGGTGAATTGTATCTTCTACAACAAATTCAGCTCCTTCATTTTTGATTAGGCCTGTATCTGCAGACTGTCCACCACCCGTAGCATAGAATGGAGTCTCCTCTACTATAACTGTTCCCTTCTGGCCGGCAACAAGTTCCTTAACCAAATCTGTTTCGGACGTAAGAGCTGCTATTTTAGATGTATGAATTAGGGTATCATAGCCTACAAATTTAGAGGTTAGATTATGATCAAGTTGTTGGTATACAGTCTCTTCGGCGCCCATATAATTGGTGGTTGCTCTTGCATTTCTTGCAGTCTTTCTCTGAACCTCCATTGCTTCCTTAAAGCCTTCTTCATCTACTAGGTAGCCCTTCTCTTCTAATATCTCTTTGGTAAGATCAAGGGGAAAGCCGTAGGTATCATAAAGTTTAAATACTTCTTCTCCAGATAATATATTCAACTTCTTTTCATCTAGTGAATTCTGCATATCATAGAGTATATTTAAACCTTGATCTATGGTTTTATTAAATTTTTCTTCTTCAATAGCAAGAAGCTTTAGAATATATTCCTTCTTCTCCTCAAGCTCAGGATATCCGTCCTTAGATTCTGTAATAACTGTCTTGGATAGTTCTGATAAGAAGCTATCCTTAATTCCAATAAGACGGCCATGTCTTGCAGCACGGCGAAGAAGTCTTCTGAATATATATCCTCTTCCTTCATTAGATGGAATAATCCCATCAGAAGCCATAAATGTCACAGCACGAATATGGTCAGTTATAAGCCTTATAGAGGCATCCTTCTTGGGATCTTCAAGATAGCTTACATTTGCAATTTCACATACCCTATCTCTAATTGCCTTAAAGGTATCAATATCAAATATTGACTCCACATCCTGAACAACGGCAGCCAGTCTTTCAAGACCCATACCTGTATCAATATTTTTCTGATCCAGTTCTGTATAGTTACCATTACCGTCACCATAAAACTGAGTAAATACATTATTCCAAACTTCCATAAATCGGTCGCATTCACAGCCTACTTCACAAGCCGCATCACCACAGCCATATTTTTCACCACGGTCATAATATATCTCAGAACACGGTCCACAGGGTCCTGAGCCAATCTCCCAGAAATTATCCTCTTTGCCCATACGGTATATACGTTCTTTTGCAATACCAATATCCTTATTCCAAATATCAAAGGCTTCATCATCTTCTTCATATACTGATGGATATAGACGATTTTCATCAAGACCAACTACCTTAGTTAGAAATTCCCAAGACCATGCAATTGCCTCTTTCTTAAAATAGTCTCCAAAGGAAAAATTGCCAAGCATCTCAAAAAATGTCGCATGACGTGAAGTCTTTCCCACATTCTCAATGTCACCAGTTCTAATACATTTCTGACAAGTTACCATCCTCTTTCTAGGTGGATCCTCTTGTCCTGTAAAATATGGCTTTAGGGGAGCCATTCCCGCATTAATTAAAAGCAAGCTATTATCATTTTGGGGTATTAAAGGAAAGCTCTTTAATACAAGATGCTCCTTGCTCTCAAAAAAATCCAAAAACATTTTCCTTAGTTCGTTTAAACCATAAGTCTGCACTTTCCATGCCTCCTGATAATACATATATTTAAATTATTTTCTGTCTGCCAGCTCTGTGGTAATATCTTCCCAATCTAATCCACACTGTGCCATAAGCACCATTAAATGGTATAGGAAATCTCCTATTTCATACCGTAGCTCACCTTTTTCTGGATTCTTAGCGGCAATAATAATTTCTGTTGCCTCTTCACCACATTTCTTAAGAATTTTATCTATTCCTTTTTCAAAAAGATAATTGGTGTATGAGCCATCTTTTGGATTCTTCTTGCGATCCATAATTACATCATATACATTTAATAGAATTTCATAAGGATTGGTTTTCTTATATTGCTTGTCTAATAAGCTTGTATAGAAACAGCTTTTATTTCCTGTATGACATGCCGGACCATTAGAAATAACCTTTGCAATAAGGGTATCCTTGTCACAATCAAGATATAGCTCCTTCACAAATTGAATATTCCCAGATGTCTCACCCTTAAGCCACAGGGCCTTCCTGCTTCTTGAATAATAAGTCATCTTTCCGTCCGTAATAGTCCTATTATATGCTTCCTCATTCATATACGCAAGCATTAATACCTCGGCGGTTCTATAGTCCTGGGTTATAACAGGAATTAAGCCCTCACTATTAAGTTTGAATTCTGAAAATGGTAGCTTACTTTCATGTACATTTACAGAAATATTCTCCCCCTTAAGAGCCTGCTTTACCTTCATGATATCTTTATCCTTATAAAAATTAGTAGTTATACCTGCTACGTTCTGGATATCCAGTAGGTATCCGATATCATGCTTATTAAGATTGTCACAGATAATAACCGCTATGGGTGATTTTACTATCTTATCCTTAAACGCTTCAGAGGTATCCTCATAAATAATTAAGAGGGTTCCTATACCAAGGTCCTTACATTTCTCATACAGATTGCTTGATTCCATAAAAACAGTTTGGCTAACCTCAAGATATAAATTACTTGCTCCGAATCTACTAGAGCTTTCTTTAATAAGCTCCTCTTTCTCTATGAGCTCATATGAAAGCAATACTCCAGATGCACCTGTATAAAAGGCTTTCTTAATATCATCAAAATTCTCAACATAGCAACCACTTATAAAGGGTACATCTATGATCCTTGAAACCATTTTTGATAATTTTAAAAACTCCTCTCTGGAATTTTCATCCTTAGAGAAGTTATATAATAATATCTCATCAGCACCACTATCAGAATAATCTCTTGCAAGCTTAGTGACATTTGTAGCAATTTCACCCTCAGTATTTATAAAGGGAATTATCTTCTTATACTCCATATATAACGACCTCCTAAAATACTATTCAAACATGGACAAAGCCTTTGTTATATCTATACGGTTTTCATAAAGTGCTTTTCCGATGATTGCTCCATATACATTAATCTCGCTTAATCTCTCCAAATCCTTTAGAGAGGTAACCCCTCCTGAAGCAATAATGTTAAGACCGGTTTCTTCAACCATTTCTGATGTATATTGAATATTAGGTCCTTGTAGCATACCGTCCTTAGCAATGTCAGTATAGACTATTGTTTCAACTCCAACTTCCTTCATTTCAAGTGCTAGAGACACAGCATTAATATTACTTAGTCTCTCCCAACCTTCTACAGCAACAATTCCATCCTTTGCATCAATACCAGCTATAATATGCTCAGGTCCAAAGATAGATATAGCCTCCTTCATAAAGCCCGGATCGCTTGCTGCCTTAGTTCCAATAATAACTCTGTTAATACCCAAATTAAGCTTATTTTCAATATCCTTAATAGAGCGAATTCCTCCCCCTAATTGTATTGGAATATTAATGTTTTCAACTATTTCTTTAATAGTAGCTTCATTAACAGAATGACCAACAAGTGCTCCATCCAAATCCACAACATGAATAAAGGAAGCACCACTATCCTCCCATTCCTTAGCAACCTTTAACGGTACATTGGAATAAACTAAAACATCATTAAAGCTTCCTTGCCTAAGCCGAACACATTGTCCATTTTTTATATCAATTGCAGGGAATAATATCATTTTCTCAAGACCTTCCTTTAATGTTTATATTATGATTAATATTATGAGTTATATTATATAATGCCTTTTGTAGATAATACATCCTTTATTCTTGTATCAATACCACAAGCTTCGTCAAGTGCCTTTGCAAATGCTTTAAATGCAGCCTCAGCTATATGATGGTTGTTATCTCCACTCATCATCTTTATATGCAGATTCATGCCAGCACTATAGGATACAGCATAGAAAAACTCCTTAATAAGCTCAGTGTCCATATATCCCAACTTATCAGCACTAAACTTCAAGTCATATACCAGATAGTGACGACCGGATAAGTCGATTGCACAGCATACCAGGGCTTCATCCATGGGAAGCAAGGAGGATCCATAACGACGAATTCCTTTTTTGTCTCCAAGCGCTTTCTTAATAGCCTGTCCAAGAACGATACCAGTATCCTCAACAGTATGATGGGAGTCGACATATAGGTCACCCTTTACTGTAAGCTTCATGTCAAAAAAACCATGTCTTACAAAGCTATCCAGCATATGATTTAAAAACCCTATACCAGTTTCAATCTGTGAGCTTCCTTTTCCATCTAAACTAAAATCCATATTAATATCTGTTTCTTTAGTTGTTCGACTTATTTTTGTAGATCTGCCCTCCATAAGCTTCATCCTCTCATATTTAAATATATCTATGGATATTTTATCTCACTTTAACTTATTTTACAAGTTTATTGGGTTTCTATCATTGAAATCTTACTGCAATTGAGTTAGCATGGGCAGTAAACCCTTCCGACTTGGCAAAGGTCTCAATGTCATTATGGACTTGTTCAAGAGCTTCCCTTGTATATGATATAATACTGGATTTCTTGATGAAATCATCCACCCCAAGAGGTGAAAAGAACTTAGCAGTACCATTGGTTGGCAAAGTGTGATTGGGACCAGCCATATAATCTCCCAAAGGCTCACTGGAATACTCACCAATAAATATAGCTCCTGCATTATTTATCCTAGTCATAACCATAAATGGATCCTTAGTCATAATCTCCAAATGCTCAGTTGCAATCTCATTAGTAACCTCTACGGCTTCATCCATATTTTTAGCTACCAATAAATATCCATAATTATCAAGAGATTTTTGAATTATTTCCTTTCGGGATAAAGTTTCAAGGAATATATCTACCTCTCTTGAGACCTTCTCTGCTAATTCCCTAGAAGTGGTGACTAATATGGAAGAAGCAAGCTCATCATGCTCAGCCTGTGATAATAAATCAGCTGCTATATATCTAGGATTAGCTGTTTCATCTGCAAGAACCAATATTTCACTAGGTCCTGCTATAGAATCTATGCTCACATGTCCGTAGACAGCCTTCTTAGCCAGAGCCACGTATATATTACCAGGCCCCACTATCTTATCTACCTTGGGAACGCTTTCAGTACCAAAAGCTAAGGCTGCTATAGCTTGAGCTCCTCCAGCCTTATATATTTCAGTTACACCTGCCTCCTTAGCAGCAACTAATGTGCCAGGATATATCCTTCCATCCTTGTCAGGAGGTGTAATCATAACTATTCTTTTTACTCCTGCCACCTTTGCAGGTATTATATCCATCAGTACTGTAGAGGGATAAGCAGCCTTACCTCCGGGAACATATATCCCAACCTTCTCAATAGGAGTTACCTTCTGACCAAGAATAACACCCTCCTTTGATGCATCAAACCAACTATTTCTCTTCTGCTTATTGTGGAAATCTTCAATGCTTAGCTTTGCTCTTCTAATTACATCTATTAGCTTTGAATCAACCAAGCCATAAGCTGCCTCTATCTCATCCTCTGTAACCCTAATGTTATTTTCATCAATAGTTACCAAATCAAATTTCTTGGTATATGAAAATAAAGCCTTATCCCCATTTTCTCTAACTTCATTGATTATCTCAGTCACGCTCTTGGCATAAGACTCATATTGATTGGGACTTCTTTTTAATAAGTCCTCCATAATATTCTTTTTTGATGCTTCATTTAATTCAAGTATTCTCATTTATAATCCACCTCCGAAATTATTCCTTTCCAACATGGTTATTAGCACTTAGATATTCCTTTAAATCCTTTATAATCTTTGATATTCGCTCATGCTCCATCTTCATGCTTACCTCGTTAACAACCATACGGGCAGAAATATTGCATATTTCCTCTAATACCACTAATCCATTTTCCTTAAGAGTTGATCCTGTTTCAACAATATCCACTATCACTTCTGATAAACCAAGGATAGGAGCTAATTCAATGGAACCATTAAGTTTAATAATTTCTACAGTTTGATGCTTTTTGTTATAAAAGTAATTCTTTGCAATGCTAGGATACTTAGTTGCTACACGGATAAGGCCGCCGTGATGAAGTAGATCATTTGCAGAAGCCGGACCTGCCACACACATTCTACATTTACCAAGGCCCAAATCCAAGACCTCATACATCTTCCTACTTTCTTCAAGTAATGTATCCTTACCAGCAACCCCAATATCGGCCGCACCATATTCAACATAGGTTGGCACATCAGGTGCTTTTGCCAAGAAAAACTTTAGCTTAAGCTCCTCGTTAACAAAAATAAGCTTCCTGGTGGATTTATCCCTTATTTCATCACATGTAATTCCAACCTTCTCTAATAGATTCAGGGTATCAAAAGCTAATCTTCCCTTTGCTAATGCAATCGTAATATATCTCATAGTATTAACCCTTTCATAATTATTGGAATTTTTACATCTTGCTTCCGATAATTTCATTTATATTAACTGTCTGCCTGGTTTGGTCAGCTAAATTTATTACTATAATGTCTTTGTCACTATTAATATATAACAAGCCACCTATATTCATTTTCTTCATATAAGATAAGTAAGTATCTATATCCGTATCATCTTTCGACAGCTGTAGAATAACGTTATTACCCTCTTTACGGAAATAACCTGCTAATGCAATAGCGTCTTTCCTATAATCATGGGTATATAGAATCAAAGTGTCTGAAGAATCAATCTGAGGCAATAGCTTTTGCCTTGATAAAGCCAGCATCAGATTGTCAATTACTATGGCCATGCCTATTGCAGGACAAGCCTTACCAAATTGTCCAACAAGATTATCATATCTTCCCCCTGCAACGATTGCCTCTCCTGTTTTATAAGTGTAACCATTAAATATTATACCTGTATAGTAATCATATTTGCTTAACATTCCAAGATCAAAGGATATATATTTTTCAAAACCATAATCGGTCATAATATCATAGAGCTTCTCCAACCTCTGTATAGCCATTAAGGCACGGGGATTTTTCGTAACACCTTTTGCGTATTCTAAAATCTCAAGTGTACCAAACAGTTCAGGTAGTTTTAAGAATATCTCCTCCAGTTCCTTGGTCATATTCTTGTTCATAATAATATCTTCCATTCCGAACATGTTTTTATTCTCGATTAGATCACGAAGCTTAGTTAGATCTTCCTCATCTTCAAAACCAGCTTCACTTATAAGAGAACGAATAAAATCTGCATTTCCAATTTCTAATTGGAATTCTGTTAGTCCTGATTTCAGTAAGCACTCTATGGTTATTGCAAGCATCTCAGCATCGGCTTCAACACTGTCATCATTTACAAGCTCTGCACCTAACTGGGTTACTTCCTTAAGCTTACCCTGATAGGCAGTGCTATTAATATATGTATTGCCCATATAACAAAGACGTATAGGAAGGTCATCTTCCTTATAGTATTTGGCAACACATCTAGCAATGGAAGGGGTTATATCTGGCCTTAAGACCATAGTGTTGCCTTCCTTATCAAATAGCTTATACATATCCTTAGACGCAACTGTTCCCCGCTCCTGATTAAATATATCAAAAAATTCAAAGCTTGGTGTCTGAATATCTCTAAATCCATAAAGCTTTAAAACCTGATGTAAATTATTCTGCAAAAGAAGCTTTACAGCACATTCTGAATTATATATATCTCTTACACCCTCTGGAGTATGTAATAATTTATCCTTCAAATGCTACACCGACCTTTCCTTTACTTTCTCGTGGTAACGTGATAATTCGCTACCATGCTAATGTTTTTAACATTATAAGTCATTAGTCAATCTGTGTCAATAAAAACTTTATTGATTTTCTCTAATAAGCAAATCCTTTTGTATCTGTTCTAAGTAATGTATACATAATCCATGCTGAACCTTTATCTCATAAGATAAATCCAGTTCATGTAATCTAAAGCTTTTTCTTCCACCCTTGACTGCTCTTTTCCAAAAGCTCTCCAGCTTTCTATATGTAAGATAATAATAAAGGTCATGCTTCTTAAAATAAATAAGTATAAAGGCTATACCCTCCTGCTCCTCGAATTCCTTCATAAACTGAATCTGATGTTCATGAACATTGTTGAGGCTGAAGGTATCTCCTGCACATTCTTTAGCGTCAAAGCATATGGGAATTCCCTGTACAACACCAATATAATCAACCGTACTTTTTTGCTCAAAATAAGCCAAGCTAATCTGCTTGGTTTCTTTATTTATATTAATAGGTGTAATAGGAGTAGGCACCTTCTGAATTAAGGCAAGCTGTTTTTCCCGATACTTGCTATTGGTCAAATTAATCATTTCCTCAAGCATGGAGCCACGAAGTCCCCTTGAATTCCATGAAGCCATAGTAATCCCCCTTAATATTAATATAATAATGTCTCAAATTCTTTTAATTAATAATACTATGAAAACAAATCTTTTCTTATTTTATCAAAAAGCTCAGTCATTGGCGCCTTAAATGTACGCCCTGACAAGTGGTCCAAAGGACCAAGTAGCTGTGGAAATACACAGTTAGAAGAATGAAGGAGCTGGTGCTTAAGTCCATATTTGTCCTTAAAATAATTATTAGTCTTTATATCGCCATATTTGGAATCTCCAATTATGGGATGACCAATACTTGCCAAATGAGCCCTTATCTGATGAGTCTTACCTGTAATAAGCTTAACCTCAAGCAACGTAAACTCATCATTGGCGCTTAAGGGCTTATATTCTGTAACTATATAATCTCCATCCTTTGATGATTTTGAGGATATGGAGACAATATTACTTTCATTATCCTTAGTTAAATAGCCAGTTATCTTACAAAACTCCTTTATATGACCCTTTACTATGCAAAGATAATACTTGTCCAGCTTTCTTTCCCTAAAAAGCCTGGCCATCTCCTGCAACCCTAAAAGACTTTTACCTGCAATTAAGAGACCACTTGTATTACGATCCAAGCGATTACATATTCCAGGCTTAAAGCTTTGCAGCTGTTCTTTTGTAATCTGATTGCTGGATAGCATATATGAAATAACATATTCAACCATAGAGTTATCAGTAGCTCTTGCTTTTTGAGATAATACTCCTGCAGGTTTATTAATTATTATAATATTCTTATCTTCATAAATAATATCTATATTAAAATCAACTATTACTTGAACTATCTCCTTGGAGAATTTATTAATAGTTTCATCAGATAGATATAGCTTTATTTCATCCTTAATATTCACAATTTCTGATCCATCTGCCTTCTTGCCGTTTAGAACAATGTTTTTCTTCCGTAGCATCTTATAGATAAAGCTTTTGGGGGCTGTGTTAAGTATTTTTAATAATAATTTGTCTAGTCGTTGACCTGCCTGATTCTCATTTACATCAATTTGCTTCACTCTTACACCTACTTTATAAACCATATTATGATATAAAAACTTCTACTATATCAGCTTTATTTCTTTCATAGAGCGTATATAATAATCTGAAAGTCTAATCTTTTGTTCTTCATCCTTTTCAGAAAACTCGTCATATACTGCACAAACCTTCATATTGGCATTTTTCCCCGCCATAATACCCTGAACAACATCCTCAAAAACCAGACATTGCTCCGGGATAACCTTTATATCCTCGGCAACTAGAAGATATACATCTGGAGAAGGCTTACCCTTTTCCACATCACAGGAAGTTCTAATTGAAGAAAAATACTCGCATAAATCATGCTTTCTTATAACTAGGTCAACTAACTCCTTGGAATTACTAGTGGCAATCCCTGCTGGAATTTGTTTTTCTTTTAGATATTCTAAAAACTCGCGGACTCCTTCCTTTAATGGTACCTCATAAAGATATTTATCCCATGCCAACCCATTCCAATCACTTTTAATCTGATCTAAGCTGTCAGGAATATCAAACCTTTCTTTAAAATAAATTGCAGTTTCAGAAAAACTCATACCCTCAATACTGCTTTGTAAATCCAGTGGAAATTCCTGTCCAAACCTAGCAAGATATTCAATATCAATGTTTTTCCATATCCACATAGAGTCTACTAATGTTCCATCCAAATCAAAGATAACCCCATCGATGCCCTTTATCATATCTATTATTACTCCTTCTTTTGTGCTTTAATGTTCTTAAGGTATTCAATCTCGTCTACCGTCAGCCTTCTATATTCACCTGGCTTCAACAATAAATCCAGGTCCAAACCACCCATAGCTATCCTTTTTAAGTAGATAACCTCTTTATCTACAGCTTCAAACATCCTTTTTACTTGATGATATCTACCCTCCTGAATAGTCAGATTAACTTCTGAGATATTATCAGATACTAGAATATTAAGCTTAGCAGGAAGACAGGGCTTTTCCTCACCTATAGATATACCAGATAAAAAAGCCTCTGCATCCTTATGAGTAACCCTTCCATTGACCTTGGCATAATAAACCTTGTCGACTTCCTTCTTGGGAGATAAGAGACTATGAGCAAGCTCTCCGTCGTTGGTAATAAAAAGAAGTCCTTCCGTATCTTTATCCAATCTTCCTACAGGAAATAAATCCTTACGGCTAATTCCTTCTATAATATCTATAACCGTCTTGTCTCGTTTATCCATAGTGGCAGATACAAGACCAGCCGGTTTATTAAGCATCAAATATATATATTCCTCATATACTATCCTCTGACCATCAAAGGCTATAGTATCTTTATCAACATCCACCTTCAGTTCAGGTTTTCTACATGTGAGAGAATTAACCTCTACTCTTCCCTTACGAATCCAAACCTTTATCTCGCTTCTTGTCCCTATATTCATTTCAGATAGTAATCTATCAAGTCTTAAGAGCTTACCCATTACATCCATCTCCATCCTGGAAAATACATATTTTTTAATGTATTCTTGTTAAGCTTACCCCAACCAAGAGGATATCCGTCCACTGATATCAACTGCCATCCGTTCTTATTATCTGTATCTGTTGTTAAGGTTTCACATTTTAAATACCTTATAACATCAGTATCATTGGCAGAAAGATTTATGACAGAATCATAATCTGTTGACTTCATTGCATTGGCAAGGGCTTGGGCTGGCTGGAAGCGAAGCTTCTTCATCTCACCCAGTAGTAATCCTTGTCTTAAGGTACGAAGACCTTCTTTCTTCTCAAAACCCTGAGGCACCAAATACACCCAGTCCTTTTGTATTAGAATTCTACCTTGATCTATTAAATTATCCAGTTCCTTAAAGGGTTTTAGGTTTAGGAGAAATTCTCTAGCCTCAGAAGATAAGGAATTGGCAGATTTGTCTTTGGAGGGTATATTGCTCTTACTACTATTCTTATTACCTTCATACCCATCAGAAGGTAAGTCATCTTTACGCAAAAGCGCAATAAAATGTCCTTCACAATTAATCTTATGAGGCCATAGCCTTATACATTTCTTAAGTTCTGGGGGGCCATTAACCCACTCCGGCTTACCGCAATCAAATCCTTCATATGAAATTCCAAGCCTCTTTCTTTCATCCTCATTTGGAAGGGCATCTATCAAATGCATATCGAGACACTCTTTAAGTAAATGTGCAATAGTACCTTCATTTTCCTCTGGAGAAAATGTGCAGGTAGAATACAGGAGCATTCCACCGGGCCTTAGCATCTTTGCGGCAAGAATTATAATCTCCTTTTGTAAGTTACTATAATATTCAACTCCCCTTTCTTCCCAGTCCTTAATAATTGATGAACTCTTCCTAAACATCCCCTCACCAGAACAGGGGGCGTCAACAAGGATTTTATCAAAAGACTCTGGGAAATACTCTACAAGTTTATCCGCTGGCTCTGAAAGAATTAGACTATTCTTTATACCAAATAGCTCTATATTCTTTAATAGTGCCTTCGCTCTTGAGTTACTAATATCATTAGAAACCAATAAGCCCTCGCCCATAAGCTTTGCACCAAGCTCTGTGCTTTTTCCACCTGGGGCTGCACATAAATCAAGCACCATATCTCCCGGTTCAACTGGAAGTAGGCTGGCAGGGGTCATGGCGCTAGGCTCTTGTATATAATATAATCCCCCATAATAAAAAGGATGCCTTGCTGGCTGCTCATCTGTGCCATAATAATAACCATTATAGATCCAAGGTATTTTCTTTATAGAAAAAGGACAGAGATTCTCAAATTCCTCAGGAGAAATCTTCAAGGTATTTACCCTAATACCACCATAATGTGGTTTATGGTAGCATTGTAAATACTCCTGATACTCATCTCCCAAAAGTCCTTTCATCCTGTCCTCAAATTGCTTGGGTAAATTCATGTCCTCACCATCCATCATCTTAAGCTCTGTGCCCTGTAGCGCTGTGATATCAAATCAAGATCCTTGTTGAATCTCTCTAGCTCTTCTCTATCGCCAACCTGATAGATCCTAAAGAATTCATCTTGGATCTTTATTACATCCTGTTTGTTAGCTACCTTATATAGATTCTGTATGTTTGTAAGTATGTCTGCTACAATATTTGCCTTTATAGTAAAAGAGCTTTGGGCATCCATAATCTCATCTCTAACCACACTCATTTCTCTGTCCAACATTAGCACCGCCTCAGCTGCAGATGTAAGACGTTCTCGTATATGATTAGGCATATTCTGCTTATACTTATACTGAAGTGAGTGCTCAATTGTAGCCCAAAAGTTCATAGCCAAGGTCCTAATCTGTATCTCTACCTGAAGCCTTCTCGTTCCTTTTAATGTCTCAACAGCATAATAAACTGTCATATGATATGAACGGTAACCACTTTTTTTCATATCCTCAATATAATCCTTCTCACTTTTGATTATTATATCTGACCGCTGTCTTATAATATCAGCAACCTTATAGATATCTTCAACAAACTGACATATAATACGAATTCCTGCTATATCATCTATCTCTTCTTCAATATCATCTAAGGATATACTCTTCTTTTGGGATTTTTGAAGTATACTTGATATCGTCTTCACCCTGCCAGTAACCTGTTCTATGGGTGAATACGCTCCTACATAGTGATATTCTTCTATGATATGGCTAAACTTCACAATAAGCTCATCTACCGCTAAAGAATAAGGATCAATTATCTCTCTCCATAATTGTATCTCCATAGCCTAATAACCTCCCCAAATAGTAAAATCCTTGATATATAAGTATATGTTAATCTTCCAAATATAGCAACATCATTGACAAGAGTGCAAGACTTGCTGTCTCTGTTCTTAATATCCTTCGTCCAAGGGAAACAGGAATAATATTATTCTCCTTAGCAAGCTCTACCTCCCAGCCTTCAAAGCCGCCCTCTGGACCTATAAAAAATCCAACTTCCTTACAGTTTATTAATTGCTCCAAGCATTCCTTAGTAGCCTTCATTCCCTTTTCATTTTCATAGGGAAGCAGCCGCAAATCCATCTCTACACCGTAGTCTATTGCTTCTTTATAAGACATAATAGGAAGTATCTTTGGAATAATACCTCTTCGAGACTGCTTAGCGGCACTTTCAGATATAGTCTGCCATCGTTGTAGCTTCTTGTCAGCTTTTCTTGCATCATTATTCTTAACCACGGATCTGTCCAT
>CAZMYP010000019.1:32365-33096 GCA_964570535.1 uncultured Herbinix sp. | reverse complement strand
CTAACATCATTTTGATAAATCTTTGTTCCCCATGTACCCATTAAGTACCTCCTATACTATTACCACCAACTTCCCAAACTCTCTTTAAAATTCAAATATTCGTTATCAATTTGATTTTCAAGATATGTAACGGTTGCTTCATGATATATTTCTCTTTTCATATTCTTTGGTGAAATACCATTTATTTTATTATAACCTTCTTCCTCCACCCACTTCCTTGTATGGTAGTACACCATTAATGTCTGTTCCATACCACGAGCTTGTTCATATGTTAAATTATTATACCTTTTCTTACTTGGTGTTAGGACATTCACCTTAGCTACGCCACCTGGACTATTATGGTGTTTCATACGAGTATCAAAATCCTTAGTTCTACCAACATACTGAACAACACCATTAACATCCTCAAGCATATATACAGTATAGCGATCCTGGCTCTTACTTTTCGCCAAGCTATCTGTTTTTGCTTGCGCCTGAACCCTCTCTTCTACCTCATCCGATGTTGCCGTAAGTATGGATGCATCCGATATCAAGATGCTCATCATCTCTGCGATATTGCTTTTTGCTATCATAACCGGTATAGAGATAGCTAATGAGGCCATTAGCACATGATACATATTAATACACCATGCATCATGGGTTGCCTGTACACTCCTCATCTCTGATTGAACAGCCATCCCTGCTGTAACAGAGGCCATTGCAAACTTACCGGTTGAATCCTTATAAGTTAC
>CAZMYP010000019.1:0-32355 GCA_964570535.1 uncultured Herbinix sp. | reverse complement strand
TTGGCATTTGCATAAAGGTATTTATGAAGGCTTACTGGATCGCCTAAGGTTCCTGCGTAGGTATCAAGTGTAGTAAAGGAACCAGTTCCAGGATTCATATATCTTGATCTTAGATAATAGAGACCAGATGTGGCATCATGATATTCCCCGGTGTATAGGTAATTATTATCTGTATTGCCTTCCTTATGAATCAGGTTACCATAGGCGTCATAATTGTATCGATCTGTGATAGAGCCCTCATCATCAATTAGAGCTCGCACATTACCATGACCATCTAATATGTAATATTTTATCACATTATCCTGAAGTATGTAAATAACTTCCTGCCCTCTGTGATAAATAGTCTGAGCATTACCATCCTGATCTAATTCTACTTCCACATGAGCCAGAGCCTGATTACTGTCAACAGTGTACTGTATTGTCTTTTCATCACTACTCTTTCCTACTCGATTTCCTTCAGAATCATAGCTATAATGCTCAGTTGCTACATGGTCACCATTTTTTATAGTGTAAGTTACCATCCTATTATTGGCATCATAGGTAATATAGGTCTCCTTGTAGCTATCATATGTTTTTATTAGATTACCATTATCATCATAATAATAATCTTTAGTGCCATCTGCATTTTCTTCTGAAACTAACTGATTAAGACCATTATAGGAATATGTAGTCAGACCTTCTTTAATTGATTCCTCATTTGCAAATGCATCGATACTTCCACTTATTATTACATCCTTGGATGTCCTATTACCAACTGAGTCGTAGCTATAGCTAATCTCAATACTTCCATTATTATCAGAAAGTACTTCCTTAGTAAGCCTATTAATTTTGTCGTATTCATATTCTGTAGTCAGCGCCTCATCATCAGACGTCTCAGTAATAGATAATTGTTCACCATTCCTGCCAAGAGTGTACTGATATCTGATAATTACATTCTTATCTTTGTCAGTTACGTACTCTTCAATCAAACGTGAGCATGGATCATATACATATGACAATATGACTCCATTGGCATATCTAACTGCAGTACGATTTCCTAACTCATCATACTCATATACTGTAGCAGTACCATTTCTATCAATAACTCGTACTAAACGGTCCAGAAGATCATATTGGTATGAAGTTGAACTTATTATATTATCTTCTAATTTTACTGTCTTATTGCTTAGTCTTCCATAGCTGTCATATTCATAGCCAAGGTAAGAGCTATTATGAAATGTCTTAGAAGCCAACCTATTAAATTGGTCATATGTATAATAAATAATACCATTACTGTCTTCTACTGACTCTAGCAATCTCTTTTCATTATAAGTATAAATAGTTTTTCCTTCTTCATTAATTTCGGAGATTAATCGATCATTATTATCATACTTATACACAATGGTTCGCCCATCGTAATCTGTGAAGGAAGTCATATTTCCAAGACTATCATATTCACATGATGTGGATTTCCCTAAGGCATTAGTCAATGATGTTATTCTACCAAGCTCATCATATGAATATCTGCTTGTATTATTATTAGAGTCTCTTACTGCAATCAAATTACCAACTTCATCATAGCTGTAGGATGTGGCATTATTATATGTGTCTATGACTTTTGTAAGCTGATCAGCACCGTCGTATTCATAGGTGGTTTTGTTACCATATGCATCAGATTCAGATATCAACCGATTCCTTTGATCATATTCTTTGACAAATTCAGTGTTATCAGGATAGATAATCTTAGTCTGATTTCCATTGAAATCATATTCATAAGCAAAGGTATTCCCCTTGGCATCTACTGTCCTTGTCAATTGCGAAAGCTCATTGTATTCAAATCTTGTCTTATGATCGAAACCATCTGTTATAGAGATGTTTCGTTTCAATGCATCATATTCATAGCTTGTGACTGCCCCGGATTTCGATGTACTTGTCAGTACATTTCCTAATGGGTCATAGGTAAATGATTCCTTATTTCCATCGTAGTATTTAATAAGTGTCATTCTGCCAAGCTTGTCATACTCCATCAAACTAGTGAATCTATTACGGTCAGTGACAGATATATTGTTATCTTGTGCATCATACTCAAAGCTTTCATTGGTTCCATCATAATAATTTATCTGTATGATGTTGCCCCTATTGTCATAGATAAAGGTAGTTCTTCTGTTTTGTGAATCAGTAGTCGCAATCATTTGATTATTGGCATTATAATCGTACAATGTAATCTCACCACTATCACTTATCTCCTTGGTCATATTACCCAAAGAGTCATATACATAAGAGCTGGTTATTGTCTCAATATTTCCTTCTATAGTTCTCTTAATTGTTTTACTTAGACAATTACCGTCCTCATCATAGGTGAAGCTGGTCACATCACCATTACCATCAGTAATACTACTTACATTACCTCTCTCGTCATAGATATATCCATTGCATACACCTATCACATCCGATATTCCTTTTAAGAGACCACTGTTAGTATACTCATAGTTTGTTATATTACCGTTGGCATCTTCTGTAGATTTAATATTGCCATAGGCATCATAATCAATGTTAAGCATTGTATCATTTAATAATGAAATATTTGTAACCCTATTGTTATGATCGTAAGCATAATTAGAGTTAACACCATTGGCTACTTCTACCTTTGCCAGATTCTTATTGCTATCATATTCATATGACGTCTTATTATTTAATGGATCAATTGCTGATATAAGATTATTATTGTCATCATAGGCTTTAGTCGTTATATTTCCATATGAATCTATAATTTTTGTTATATTTCCATTTTCATCATATGAATATACAGTTGCATTTCCCAGGCGGTCTTTTACCACCTCTGTACGCCCTTCGAGATCATAATCATATTCCATACGATTACAATCAGCATCAATGATAGCTATTAACCTACCATCCTCATCGTACTCATTCCTTGCTGCTGCGATTCCAAGGGGATCAATTATGGATGCCAAGTTATGATTTCCATCATACTCATAAGAGACCGTTCTCCCTGCGAAATCCGTCACAGATGCGAGGTTACCTACCTCATCATAGTAATATGCAGTTACATTTCCATTGGTATCAGTTGCTTTAGTTATTCTATTATATCTGTCGCGCTCAAAGGTAACGCCTTTTCCACTAGAATGCTCAAAGCCATTTCTGCTAATGGTTACATAATTACCATTGGTATCAACAATTTTTTGTAATCCCTTTTCCTTGTCTATGAAAATTTCTGTACCATCTTCGGTAGTTAGTTTAAATAGGCTGTTTTGATTAATAACATAATCTACCCAAAATATGCCGCCTCTAACAAGTGCAGAATTATCTCCAACATATTCAAGCTTAATGTTAGGATTGGTTTTGCAGGTAAATGTAACCTTTGTCTCATATAGTGGAACCAATGAACTGCTATTAGGACTTAAAGTAACAGCAAATCTATCTGTTGTGCCATCTCCATATGCAACAATAATGTCATGGCACTGTGTCTCCTTTAGCTGATATGTTGTTGAAAACCCACTTCCTGATTGTACTAGGGAATATCCTTCAGATAGATTGTAGCTTTCAATCAGCTTGATACTCTGCATTCCTAATGTCCAACCTATACCAAAGTCTTCCCTTGATTTATTTCTGCTATCATAGCTTCTTATTACATCAAGTGGTACTCCTACCACATTGGTTGATATATCAGTAAAGCTAAGATACATGTTGCCAACCTTTAGATTACCTTCAACAAATACAGAATTTACAATACTGCTTTGATTACCTCCCTTATCAACGACTGTGAGACGAATGTCATATCTTCCGTTCATTAATAAAGTGGTGTCTAGCCTACCAAGGACTCCATTTCGAACAGCCTCTGTGGATTCTTTAATTAATATGTATTCATTGGTACCTGTCATTCTATATTCTAAAGTATAGAAGTCTATCTCTGTCTCATCGTAAGCGGATCCGATTATATCTGTTTCTTTTGTAATAACACTATTATCTTCTGGAGAATCAATTTGTACTGTCGGATATAGCACATCATCAGCATTATAGAATTTGCAAGTAACCTCAACAGTTTCCTCAATACCTTCTATCACTGCTTTTGCAGTGACTATAACCACTTTCGCCTTATCACTTGTGAATTCTACGTACTTACCATCTAACTGTGTCTCATTACCGTCTACAGTCAGTATGACATCTTCCGCCTTTACTCCGGTAGGAAGGGTTACATAAGCCTTTACTATTTCGCCCATAGTGGCTATGGATTTAGATAATATAATATTGAATGTCTTCTCTCCAATACCTTCAATTTCCTCTGTAATTGTAACAAGAAGGGATGATACACTTTTATTTCCGGACAAATCCTCTGCAGTCAATATAAATTCATAATCGCCTTCAACGATGTCTTCAATAAAATAGGAAGCAATCGAACCATTAACTACTGCCAATGTACCTTCATATATTATCGTAAATTCTTCCTCATTCGGAGCTTTTCCTTTTAATTCATAGCTTTTCAAATTATCATCTATGATAGAGCCTTCAAAATTAATTAAAATTCCACTTTCAGTCTCCTTATGATTCGCTTTTACATCAATTAACGGAGCTTCCTTATCCTCTGGCAGCTCTATATTGCCTTCTTCAGTTGACTGTGTATAAGTAAATATCGCCGTAACTATAGACTGGTTTCCAGCTTTATCATCTACTGTAAGCGTAAGAAGATATTCTCCGGCTTCTATTGTATCTACATCAACCGCTCCTAGTATATCTCCATTTACCGCCTCCGCGCTTATTGCTATTGTATTAGTCTCTGAGTTAGGTAATAAACTCATATATGTCAACTCATATTGTTTGAAATTCTCGTCATCAGCAACGCCGTATATTTGAATTTGTGATTTATCATCGGAAAGAATAAGTTGCCCTATAGCTGCCAGTGGCGCTTCCCTATCTATATCTTCATCTGGGTCACCATTTTCCTTAACTATAGTTATTAGCATACTTGCATAGGATTTATTTCCTGTTGCATCCTCAGCCTGCAGTAAGAGCTCATATACACCACCTGGAAGCACCTCAGTATTCCAGGTTATTAGCTCTGTATCTGTTATCTCACTTATTCCCTCTACCAGTTTAATATATTCCTCAGAATTATAATTACGGTAGGATAATTCATACCCCTTTAATTCACGATCATCTGATACAGTTCCTCTAATCTGAATATTAAAGCTTATATCTCCGCCAGCCTTTGGCGAAGTAATCTTGACTGTCGGAGGTGTTCTATCAGTATTATCTAAAACAAGCATTGTTTTTGTAGCTTCACTTCTATTACCATTTAAATCAGTTGCAACCGCTTTGATAACAACCTCTTTACCTTCTGCACCCTTATAAAACACTCTTCCAAAGGTGTTTAATGAAAGCTCTCCATCAACATATAGCTCAAAGGTATCTACACCAATGTTGTCTGTGGCATATCCATCAATACGAACCTCTTCCCCTACTTCTACCTCATTCTTCTCAAGAGTGATGATAACCTCTGGAGCCTCGTTGTCGTCCGGTGTTTCATAAAGCTTTAAATCACTGGTTTTTATCACACTAACTGCAGGGTTGCTTTCGCAGCCTTCAATATCTGTTACTATGTATTTCACCAGATAAGTCTCACCAACAGTCAGCTTGTTCGGAATCCTTCCCTCACTCCATACACTGTCATTTACATTTCTATAATAAAATGCTTCCTTTCGGATGCCCTTCCTACTATCACTTGGATGGTCAAAATCATAGCCTCTATATTCAACAAGAGCAGTACATAGCGTCTTATCTGTCGGGTTTACCATGGTTTTATAAGAAAGTTCAGCTATAGGCTTTGTCTGTACCACCATTAGCTTATAGTAATCCTTTGACTGTGACCATAGACGATATTCGCTTAAGGTCTCATTGTCACCAACAGGATTGTCACAAACCCTTAATTTAATTGTATAAGCTCCCGTATTCTCAAACTGAGTAATTGGCTTATCAGGTCTTAGTATAATATGCTTGCCCTCTGCACCCTCTCCAAATACTGTAGGATCATATTCGTATTCCCATTCCTCCTGATATAGTGGATCATTTTCAATATCACTATAGTATTCGCTATAGCTTACATAGTCTTCGGTTGTTATGTATTGCCCAATGGTATAATCTAGGCTTAATACCTTTCTTCGGATATAATCATTTGTCTGTTCCAATGAACTGGCAAGCTCCTGGGATGATAGAAATAGTCCTCCCCCATCATTTAAAGTCACTAGCTTACTAAATTGCTCTTCGTTATTAGTGTTTCCAATACCAATAAATGAGATGCTTTGTTCTATCAATGCTTTGGTAAGTGCTGCAGTATTCTCAGCATCTGATAGCTCTGGCACCTTATCATCACTTAGGTTGATCACATAGTGAGATGCACCCGATCTCCAAGGATAATTTCCTAAGATATCAGACATACTGTCACCCTTAATTGTCTGCATAGTAATATTCTTAAATGTGAAATATGATTGCTGACTACATCCATGTGAGGCATGACTAATAATTGGACCATAGCCATAGCCATAATCATTCTCAGGAAGTACATAATTATCAACAATTAGCTTATCCCCATCCCATACAGAAATACAGTTACTATCTGTGATAATCCTAATATGATGAGTAGCGTATAAATCACTCATTAGGAAGGTTCTTAATAGAGAACCGGCATTTTGAACGTAATTATATGAACCGTTTCTAAAATTATTAATATTAGCATTTTTTATTTGAACAAGTTTTAATCCTGTTTGGGTAACTAGGATGCAAAATCCGTTAATTGAATTACTCTCGTCAGATATGGTGGTGTTAAAGAGAAAACCACCACCCTCCATACTATGCCAGTCTGTACTATCTCTCTGTAAGTCAAACTCAAATATCTTCATACCTGGGTCATCGTCTGCAACATAGAGAAAGTCCTTTAGAGGTGCATAGGAGTAACCCAGCATCTTAATGTCCTTTTCGGTGTATATTATATGTTTTTCAAGGGTAGGAAGATATCTGTCCTTATAATTATAATGATCATATTCCTTCCATGCGAAGGTATCCTGGGCAGTCAATGTCGAGGTGGAAATCGTGCTAATCTTAGCATCAATTCCTTCATTCTTTAATAACTGCTCTAGATTTTGGGATTTTTCAGCATAAAGGCTAATGTTTTCATTAGTTGTACTTCCAAGTGTAAATACTATATCTGCTGACTTTGATTTAGAAATATCAATCGTAGCCTTCGGTGCAATATTGGCCACCTCAAATACCTTATCCTCAATTACCTTTAAGGATGTATCAGCTTTTCTATAATCTTCTTCTGTAATCAATGCTTCAATCGTATCTGAAAGAAGCTCGGCAACAGAAAGTTCAACCTTATACTTACCTACATTTTGTGTTACAAACGATACACTTGTCTCGTTGCCTGTACTTAGGATGCTTGCTTCATGGTCTTCAAACTCACCGTTATTATTCTCATCATACCAAATAGTATAGGTACGATCCCTTAACACATCCCCATCCTGAGAAAACGATAAATCACTAATTAAAACATTTGCACTTCCGCTACTATCTCTTAGATAATTCTTGTCGACACTAAAATTAGCTACAGGAACCATATCCTCCATGATAGAGAATTGTTCAGTTATAGTATGGTAGTTGCCATTATAAAGTAAATCTACTTCAACCGTATATTCTCCCGCCCTGGTAAATATCATTTCCTTGTGATAATCATTTGAACAATATTCATCAATTCGACAATTCTCTTGGCCATCATTTTCTTCAATATTCTTGGTAAAGGTCCATGAAATAGCCGCCCCTGTAACCATATCCATACTTTCTTCAGATGATACAAGGTCAAATACTACTCTCCTATTTTCCTTTTTTAGTCCTTGAATATTAATCTTAACGTCAGGAACAAATATATAATCTATTAAATCAAAATCAGAATCAGAGCTATTTATATTAATTATTGATCCATTTATATTTACTTGTTCTGCAATGATTCTACCGTTTAGAGTAAAATTATTTGCATTAATATATACACATCCATTCGGTGCATATATTACGGCATTCATATTGATATCAGAGCCGCTTAAAGTAATATCCCCATTTTCTGAGCATAGAAATAGCTTTGAATTATCAGGGGTTGCTAAATTATTTACATTGTATGAAATGTTATCATTAGCATAAACAATTCCCTGTCCCAAAAATGTGGTCCCATTAAACGACACATTCCCATTTACAACTATAGGTTTACTTAAGGGAATATAATCTGCATCATAAGATTTATCATTATCATATACAATAGACCTTTCCAGTATATTTGACTTTAGTTCATTGGTTATATCAGGCATTTCAACATAATCGCTGTTCTCAATTACTGCACCAATAACTTTTGCACCTTCCATACTAGACGTCTGTATTTTAACATTATCAACTGCGTCGACCTTACCGCTTATCTGTAGTATTGTGCCACTATAAGCAAATCCCCTATTGCTATGGATGTCTCCCGTTATAAATGTCTTGTATGTATTAAGTTCTAAATCCTTGTAGGACGAAGTAAATATTGCATGATTTAAGCCCCTCCATTTTTGTGGTATTACATATTTAGAGGCTATTCCACTATCATCATTTTCTTCAGGTATTATTTCAACTTCCTCTGCTTTTCTGCTTTCTGCAGACGTCAGTAAGTAGTTTTTAGGCATGTCATTATTATTTTGACTACTTTCTGCTATAAAACCAAAGCTTATTCTACTACCCGAATTAATTGCTATATTGTAGCTCATTGCCTTAATTAGATACTGTTTTTCTTTTTGTGACTTAATTTCAGCATTCCAGATACTAGTTATCTTTGCCGGATATGTAAATTCTAGTTCCCATTCCGTAATAGGTTCACTCCCTGTATTTATTATTGTTACTTCAGAATTTACATGATTGTCCCATACAGATGCCTCCTTATAAACTATGTCATATCCATCTCCGTGATATATGGTATCGTTAGACGTATTTTCTGCATGTACAGTGTTTTGAAAAACACCAAACATTAATGTGATTACCAATATTAAGCTTATAATTCTTTTAATTTCACCCTCATAATTCTTATAACTCCCTTCATGTTTGTTTTACTTTTATTTCTTTCTTTTTACATAAAATATAAGTCATTAGCCATATTATACCGATTTATGTCATGTTTGTACATGCGGAATATCTAGTACCTTCTACCCATTATTTACATATTTGCCGTAAAAAAAAAGAGCGACACACGTCGCTCTCCCCTATTCCATTATCCTAAGATAATATCTTTACACTGATTTCTATTTTGATTCAATCTCTTTCCTAGGATTGTTGCCCAATAATATAGTTGGTTCCAGCAACAACAATTCCACCTCCAACAAAATTCCCAAGAGCGGATACTGATAAATTGTATAAAATCTCAAGCAAGGAAATCTCTGCCCCTCCAAAATATGCTGTAAACAGATAGTACATATTCGCCACCACGTGCTCTGTTCCTGTCAGCACAAATACGGAAATTGATAGCCATAATACTATAATCTTAGTGATTTCCTCTCTGCAGCTATACGCCATGCACATACCAGTACACACTATAATATTACAAAGTATTCCACTTATAAAGAGCTTACCAATTGGCAAATGTACCTTAGCTATGGCCTTTTCTATAACAACCCCCATTATCTGCTCATTGAAAATGCCAGCAGTCGTAGTTAAATATGAAATGAAAATACAGCCAATCAGATTAGCTAGAAGAATTATGCCAAGTGTTCTTAATACCATGTATAACTTTATCTTACCAGCATATATAGCCGTCATAGCCAGACAACCACTGGTATAAAGTTCTCCATGCATTATAATAATTGCTATAATGCCTAGGGGAAAGACAAGTGCACCAAAAAATGCAGCTAGGCCTGGATCCACTATGGTGGCTGTTAGTTTAAAATATCCTATTGCAGCAATGGATATATATATTCCCGCCAATATTCCTTGTAGTATAAGTTTTAGTAATGCTTTGTTAATCTTTTCCTTGCTAATACGTAAAATATATTCTGTGAGAAAGTTAGGTCCTGTCGCCTGTTGCATATGTAATTTCCCTTTCACTATCATAAATTAAATTTTAATCTACATAATAACACAATAAATACAATAAATCGAGTAGATATTACTGGCTAAAATAGTGATACCTGTATATGCTATAAGTAAATAACAAATACAGGTATCAATTTATATAAAAATACATGGGGCTATAAATATGATGAGGCTAATTTATATCATTTTATGCTACTGTACCTATGGTACAGTACTTCAGGTACATTGTCAATGTCTTTTTTTCAACGTACAATAGATAAAAGAGGTGTCAATATGCTCGGGAAGAGAATAAAAGAATTAAGACTTGAAAAGAGAATTACGCAGAGTGAACTATCAAACTATTTAGGATTAACACCTAAGATGGTTTCTTTTTACGAATTAGAACAACGATTTCCTCCTCAGGATATGATAATAAAGCTAGCTGATTACTTTAATGTATCTGCAGATTATCTATTAGGTCGGAGTGATATCCGAAATCCTGATAAATTGCTTAAAGAATATAGTTCCCTATATCTTGAGAATTTTGAAGAGTTCGAAAAACATATTCGTGATTTAAGAAAATAAAGACAGAGGGTTGATATCATCATGATATGCCCTCTGTCTTTATTTTATCTTATACCGTTTCACCTTTTGAGATAATTATGGGATGTCTGATATCTCCTATTAATCTACCATTTTCCCTTATAGTTACTTCTTTATCCATAACCATATAATCAAGCTCGCAGCCAGTCTGTATAATTGAATCCTGCATTACTATTGAATTGCTAACTCTTGAATCTTTGCCTATATGAACGCCTCTAAATATAATGCTATTCTGTACCTGTCCCTCTATAATACAACCATCTGCGATCAAGCAATTGCTTACTGATGCGTCACTGCTATATCTAGTAGGTGCTTGATCCTTTATCTTTGTATATATCGGTCTGATTGGATTAAAGATTTCCTTGCGTACATCTACATTAAGCATACGCATACTGTTGTCGTAATAAGATTGGATATTCTCAATATCTCCAACATACCCATCAAATTTATATCCGTATATATTGGAATTCGAGTTCCTTTTCATCAATATGTCCCTTACAATATCCTGCTCTCCACGGGCTACAGCTTCATCTACCAAGTATTGTAGATAGCCTTTTTCTATTAACATTACACTTAGAAAAATCTTATTAGTTTTCGGTCTTCTTGGCTTAACCTCTATATCACTTACACGGTTATCATCATCTACTGATAAAAAGGTATGATTAGTAATTGCCTCCTTATCCGTATCCTCTTCATAATATACCATAGTTATATCAGCATTTTTCTCAAGATGCAAGTCCATTACTTTATCATAATCAATGTTAAATACAATATTGCCCTTAGACAGTATTACATATTTTTGCTTACTCTTAGAAAGATATCCCAAGGCTGAAGCTATTAAATCAACACTTCCCTCTCCAAGCCCATGAATATTACGGGCTATATAAGGAGGAAGTATATGCAATCCACCATCTTTTCTATTAAGATTCCATTCCTTTCCTGATCCTAAGTGATCCATCAGTGAGGAGTAGTTATGCTTAAGAATTACACCAACATTAGTAATTCCCCCATTAACCATGTTAGAAAGAGCAAAGTCAACAAGTCTATACCTGCCTGCAAATGGTAAGGCTGCAATCGAACGCTTTTCTGTAAGGCTATTAATATGTATATCCTCAGGTAATATAATTCCCATTGTATCAATCATATGCTTTCTCCCTCCCCTATTTTATTGTGGTTCTCACCATTGAATTTGTATAAATTTCAGTATAATCTTTTATATTTATATTCCCACCAATTAGAACCATATCATCAGTGACCAGCTTGTTGGCATAAGGATTATCCGGGCTTCTATTCATACCTGATATTACTCCCTTTCCAATAACTGTGTTCTCTCCGACAATTGTTTTATTCAGTACTACACCTTCCCTAATATGTACATTGGGGAAAACAACACTATTTGTTATTATTGAGCCCTTTTCTATAGTAACTCCATCGGATATAACTGAATTTTCTACAAAGCCATAGATATTGCAACCCTCCGTTATGCAGCTGTTCATGATTTCTGCTTCATCAGCAACATAATGAGGAGGCTTGATAGGGTTCTTTGAATATATCTTCCAGTTGTAGTCATGTAAATTAAATATTGGGGGAGATGCCAGAATATCCATATTGGCCTCCCAAAGGCTGTATACTGTTCCAACATCCTTCCAGTAACCTTGAAATCTATATGCAAATAAATCCTCTTTATTATCCAACATATTAGGAATAATGTTCTTTCCAAAATCATTTGAAGAGGAAAGGCTTTTCTCATCCATAATTAAATATTCCTTAAGGGTCTTCCAGTCAAATACATATACGCCCATAGAGGCCTGATTACTCACGGGCTCAGCAGGTTTTTCTTGAAACTCTATAACCCTTCCGCTATCATCTGTATTCAAAATTCCAAAACGACTTGCTTCCTCCCATGGAACAGGCATTGCTGCTATGGTCGCAGCTGCACCGGTCTTTTTATGATGCTTAATCATCTTAGTATAATCCATCTTATATATGTGATCTCCTGACAAAACCAACACATATTCCGGATCAAATTGTTCAATAAAAGGAATGTTCTGATATATGGCATTTGCCGTCCCCTTATACCATTCTCCTGCTTTCATTTTCACAAATGGAGGAAGTACATACACCCCACCAATATTCCTATCCAAATCCCAAGGGCCACCGCTTCCTATATAAGTGTTTAAATTCAAGGGCTGGTATTGTGTCAGTACCCCTACTGTCGTTATACCCGATTGAGTACAATTACTTAAAACAAAATCTATTATACGATATTTTCCACCAAACGGAACAGCTGGTTTAGCAATTTCATCCGTTAGAACACCCAAGCGACTTCCTTGTCCTCCTGCAAGTATCATTGCAACACACTCTGTCCTTGCCATATGTTACCTCCTCCTTTAGTATATTATAAGCCTTGTTCTGGCTAAGAATATATGCTTATGTTTTGCTTGTCCTTCTTAAATATATTGCTGATAATGGTGCTAAATCCACATAAATCACGTGCTCTCCACTTTCCCTTATATTCTCTTTTACAGAAGTATATATGGGTAAATCAATCGTTTCACCTCCAAATTCCTTATTATCACTATTAATAACCTGATAATACTCTCCTGTCTTAGGTACCACTATTGGATATTTATTTCGAAGTACCGGTGTAAAATTAAAAACACAAATCATATATTCGCCATTCCGCCTTCCATAACGCATAAATGAAATAACGCTATTGTCAGCATCATCAGCTGTAATCCACTTAAAGCCCTCTAGATCATGATCAAGCTGCCACATAGAAGAATTCTCTATATACACATGATTTAATGACCTAAGGAAATGCTGCAAGCTCCTATGGCTGTCATATTCAAGTAATATCCAGTCTAGACCAGAATCGTATTTCCATTCTATATATTGTCCAAATTCTCCTCCCATAAACATCAGCTTCTTACCAGGAAGAGCCATCATTAGACTATAGAAAGCTCTAAGAGTGGCAAATTTCTGCTCATAGCTTCCATGCATCTTATCAAGAAGAGACTTCTTCCCATGCACCACCTCATCATGAGAAAGAGGAAGTATAAAATTCTCTGAATATGTATACATAATTAAAAATGTTAATAAATTATGGTTGCCCTTTCTAAATAAGGGATCCATAGAAAAATATTTTAATGAATCATGCATCCATCCCATATTCCATTTGTAATTAAAGCCCAATCCTCCCTCGTGAACCTGTCCTGTAACCATGGGGAAATCCGTAGATTCCTCTGCAATCATAAGTGCGCCTGGAAACCTTTCAAATACAGCTATATTTAACTTTTGCAAGAATTCGATTGCCTCTAGGTTCTCTCTTCCTCCATATATATTGGGTAGCCACTGGCCATCAGGTCTGTCATAATCTCTATAAATCATGGATGACACTGCATCTACCCTTAACCCGTCAATATGATATACCTCCAACCAAAACATGGCGTTGGATATAAGAAATGAGTGCACCTCTGGCTTACCATAGTCAAATACCAAGGTTCCCCACCTAAAATGCTGACCTAGGCGTACATCCTCATATTCAAATAAGTTGGTACCGTCAAACTCTGCTAATCCATGCTCGTCCTTAGGAAAATGAGCTGGAACCCAATCCATAATAACCTTCAGACCCACCTCATGACAGCTATCTATAAAAAACATTAAATCCTCTGGACTACCATAACGGCTTGTGGCTGCATAATAGCCTGTCACCTGATATCCCCAGGATCCATCATATGGGAACTCTGACAGAGGCATCAGCTCAATATGTGTATATCCCATCTTAAGCACATATGGAATCAACTCATAGGCCAGATCTCTATAACTAAAAAACGACCCATCTTCATGTCTTTTCCAAGAGCCGACATGCATCTCATATATTAGCATAGGAGATGTATAGGGTTGTAGCTTATTATCATATCTATTTATAGAATTCTTCCATTCATAGCTATCAAGTCTATATGTAATTGATGCAGTATTAGGCCTTTGCTCTGCAAAATAAGCAAAGGGATCAGCCTTTAAGCGAATATTACCATTAGACATAGTAATTGCGTATTTATAACGCTCTCCAGCCTTCATGTTAGGAATAAAAACCATCCATATATGGGTGTCTTTTATTTTTTGCATTCTATGCTTACCAATATACCATGAATTAAAGTCTCCTACCAGACTTATATCTATGGCATTTGGTGCCCATACTCTAAAGCAAAAACCATCTGTATGCTCTTCGTTTTCAGGTATATAGAAGCTGCCAAGCATCTGATACACTTCATAATTAGTACCCTCATGGAATAAATATGTTTGATAGTCGGACGGTCTTAAGGACATTAAAATGTTTTGCTTCATGATCCATATCCCCCACATATACATATTGTTTAGATAATTCATGTTTACTAGTAAAACATAAATGTGATATATTCATAGTATAGACTTTACTTACTTAAATTATAATGTAGAATTAGGTACAATTCAAGTTTATTATAATACAAAACTTACTTTTAAAATTATATTTATAAAGGAGGTATATAATGACTAACGTATTGCTAGTTGCATCTGAAGCTGTTCCCTTTGCTAAAACAGGGGGTCTTGCAGATGTTGTGGGATCCCTTCCCTCAGCCTTTAGCAAAGATAATTATGATGTTCGTGTTATAATGCCAAAATATGGTTCTATTCCTAAGGAATATTCAGACCGCATGAAATTCCTAACCCATATCAATGTCGCACTTGGCTGGCGTAATAAGTATTGTGGAGTATTTAAGCTTGAACACGAGGGAATTATATTCTATTTCATAGATAATGAGTTTTATTTTAGCGGTATGAAATTATACAGTTATATTCATGAGGATATCGAGAAATTTGCCTTTTTTAGTAAGGCTGTATTGTCCATACTACCTTTTATTGATTTTAAACCAGATATCCTTCATTGTAATGATTGGCAAAGTGGACTAATTCCTGTAATGCTAAATGTTCAATACAAAAATCAATCATTTTATAATAAAATTAAAACCATTATGACCATTCATAACCTACAATTTCAAGGCATTTGGGGATTAGAAGAAACCCAAGATGCCACAGGTCTACCAATAGAATGCTTTACCCCAGACAAGCTAGAATATAACAGGGATTCCAGCTTACTAAAGGGAGGACTTGTATATGCAGATCACATTACCACAGTAAGTAACACATATAAGGACGAGATTCAGACTCCTGAGTATGGAGAAGGCTTGGACGGACTCCTTCGTGCAAGAAAAGATAGCTTAACCGGAATAGTAAATGGAATATCTTATGAGGAATATAATCCCTCCACTGATGACTTTATTTATGCAAAGTATAATCGTAGAGATTTTCCAAGCAGAAAAAAGCAAAATAAAATTGAACTTCAAAAACAGCTGGGCTTAACCCAAGACAAAGATATATTTTTAGTTGGTGTGGTATCTAGACTTACTGATCAAAAGGGCTTTGATTTGATTGCTAATTTAATGAATCGTTTTTGTCAACAGGATATGCAGCTTGTGGTACTTGGCACTGGAGACTCTAAGCATGAGGAAATGCTTAAATATTATGCTAATCTCCATCCTGGCAAAGTATCTGCTAATATCCTTTTTTCAAATGAGCTAGCCCATAAAATATATGCGGCCTCTGATGCATTCTTAATGCCATCCTTATTTGAGCCCTGCGGATTAAGCCAGCTTATCAGTATGAGATATGGAACCGTACCACTAGTTAGAGAGACCGGTGGCCTTAAGGATACTGTTATTCCCTTTAATAAGTACATAGGATTAGGTACTGGCTTTTCTTTTAGAAATTATGATACTGAGGAGCTGTGGTTGACAATATCCGCAGCAAGAGAAGCATACAACAATAAGACACAGTGGAATAGCATTGCACGACAAGCTATGGCTAAGGATTATTCCTGGCAGGAAGCCGCAAAGCATTATGCAACGCTTTATGATACAATATACTAATCACTACTAACTAAGGAGATAATTATGAAAACAAATATAGAAAATACAAATGAAGCTAATCTTAAAGATGCTATACTTAATAAGCTGCAGCATGAATATGGAAAAACCCTTGAGGATGCACCCTTGGAGCTTGTCTACAAGGCATGTGCATTGACAATAAGAGATATCCTACTAAGTAATATGGCAGAAACAGATAAAAAAGACCGGAAGGACAAAAACAAGAAGCTCTACTATTTATCCTTGGAATTCTTAATCGGTCGTTCTCTTTCTAATAATGCTCTAAACCTTAAGCAGTCCGATGCCTTTAGAACTGTACTAACTGAGCTAGGTGTTAATATTGATGAAATACTGGAGCAGGAGCCTGAACCTGGTCTTGGAAATGGTGGCCTTGGGAGACTTGCAGCCTGCTTTATGGATTCCCTTACCACTCTGGATTTACCTGCCGTAGGCTGTGGTATCCGCTATGAGTATGGCCTGTTTAAGCAACGCATTAAGAACGGTATGCAGACAGAGGAACCTGATTATTGGCTTAATAGCGGTAACATGTGGGAGATTGAACGGCCTGAGGAGAAGGTTGAGGTAAAATTCGGAGGCACGGTTGAGAGTCATTGGGTTGATGGAAAGCTTATAGTAAAGCACGTTAATCCCAAGACAATAATAGCAATTCCTCATGATTTTCCTGTAAGTGGCTATGATACAAACCGTGTAAACTATATGCGATTATGGAGGTCAAAATCTCCTGAAGTAATGGATATGAGCGCATTTAATAAGGGGGAATATATCAACGCTGTTGCAGAAAAGGAAAGGGACGAGCTTATATCCAAGGTCTTATACCCTGAGGATAATAACCCCAATGGCAAAATATTAAGACTGAAGCAGGAATATTTTCTTTCCTCTGCTACAGTACAGTGGATTGTTAAGGAGTACAAAAAGAACCACGGTAATAATCTAAAGAATTTTCCTGAGAAGGTTACTATACACATTAATGATACCCATCCTACTCTTGCCATTCCAGAGCTCATGAGAATCCTAATGGATGAAGAGGACCTAGGTTGGGATGATGCATGGAATATTGTAACCCGCACCTTTGCATATACAAATCACACTGTAATGAGTGAGGCCTTGGAAAAATGGCCTATATACATTTTTCAGCCCCTGCTGCCCCGTATTTTCACAATTATAATGGAAATTAACCAAAGACTTATAGAAAAGCTAAATAGGTCTTATCATGGTGATAGAAGAAAACATAATTATATGGCAATTATAGCAAATGATCAGATAAATATGGCAAACCTATGTCTTGTTACATCCTATGCTGTAAACGGTGTATCTGCTCTGCATACCAGGATATTGATTGATGATATCTTTGCTGATTATGCCAAGCTTGATCCTGATAAATTTCATTCCATAACCAATGGTATAACCTTCCGTCGTTGGTTGCATAATTCAAACCCTGAGCTTTCAAAGATTATTTCCAGTAAAATTGGTACAGATTGGCTTAAGGATTCTACTCAGCTTGAAAAGTTAAAGGCATATGCAGATGATAGTGAATTTAGATGGCTTTTTGCAGAAATCAAGTACAATAATAAGCTTAAGCTGGCTGCATATATTAAGGAACATCATGGTATTGATGTGGATGTTCATTCAATATTTGATGTACAAGCTAAGAGATTACACGAATACAAGCGTCAGCTATTAAATGCACTCCACATATTATATCTATATAATAGAATAATCGAGAATCCCAACAAAGATTTTACTCCAAGAACCTTTATCTTTGCTGCAAAAGCAGCACCGGGATATGAAAGGGCCAAAAGTATAATCAAGCTTATTAACGCCATAGCCCAATTAGTCAACAATGATTCACGAGTAAATAATAAAATTAAGGTTGTTTTTCTTGAAAATTATAGCGTTAGCATTGCCGAGATGCTTATACCAGCTACAGATCTTTCAGAACAGATATCCACTGCTGGCAAGGAAGCCTCTGGTACCGGTAATATGAAGTTTATGTTAAATGGTGCACTTACAATTGGCTCACTGGATGGGGCCAATGTTGAGATTTCTGAGCAGGTAGGTCTTGATAACTTGTATATCTTTGGGCTTCGATCCGAAGAAGTAGAAAGCAAATACGAGTATAATTCAGATGAGGTGCAGCAAATTTACACGACTGATTCCCAGCTTCATCAGGTACTGGAGCAGTTAATAACAGGACCCCTTCTTGATATAGTTCCAGATGGCTTTAAGGAAATTTATCAATCACTGCTCTTTGGGGATTATGGCATGCCTGATCCTTATATGGTTATTAGAGATTTTCGAGCATATGTTGAAATGCAGGATAAGGTATCAACTGATTTTAAAAATGCTGACCTATGGTGGCACAAGGCAATAATAAATACTGCATCTGCTGGATTTTTCTCTAGTGATAGAACAATACAAAACTATAATGATCAAATTTGGCATTTGGAGGCTTCTAAATGGTCATAGAACACAATTCTAGGAATACACTCTACCGTTCCCCCTTTGGGGCGGTAGAGGTCTTAAGCAATATAACTCTCCGATTATATGTTAAGGCGGACAGGATTCCTGCTGCCATTAGCTTGGTCTACAAATTTAGAGATCAGGAACTGGTAACAGTTCCTATGAATTATATCTATATGGTGGCAAAGGGAAGTCTATACGAGGTAGAAATTAAGGTTTCTAAGGATCCCGGCCTTCTGTTTTATTATTTTACAGTTGAGGTAGACAATCACATTTATTATTACGGAAATAATAAGGAAAGTCTTGGTGGACTGGGTGAGACCTATAATAAAATCCCCCCAGCCTACCAAATTACAGTATATAAGAAGGATTATAAAACACCTGCTTGGTTTAAAAACAGCATTATATATCAGATATTTCCTGATAGATTTTATAAGGGAGATATGGATAGCTTTAATTCAGGAAGGACCGACTTTATTGCTCGTGATTGGGATGACATGCCCTACCATAAAGCAGAGCAATTTGGAGGTAAATATCTTGCCAATGATTTCTTTGGGGGAAATTTGGATGGTATCATCAAAAAGCTTTCTTATCTTAGTAAGCTTGGAATTAATGCTATTTACCTTAATCCCATATTCCAGGCTTATTCAAATCATAAATATGACACCGGAAATTACGAAGAGGTTGATCCCATGTTCGGAAGCAACGAGCTTTTTGAACACCTATGCGATAAAGCCCTAAGCTTTGGGATCCGCATTATTTTAGATGGTGTCTTTAATCATACGGGAAGTGATAGTAAATATTTTAATAAGGAAGGCTCTTATCCATCCCTTGGAGCTTATCAATCTAAGGAGTCTCCATATTATAAATGGTATCACTTTATAGAGCATCCAGATAACTATAGATGCTGGTGGGATTTTAAAACCCTGCCAAACGTTAACGAGTCAGAGCCTTCATATATTGACTATATTATATCCTCACCGGATTCTATAATTAATAAATGGCTTAATAAAGGTGCCTGCGGATGGAGACTTGATGTGGCTGATGAGCTTCCCTCTGATTTTATAAAGCTTATACGTAAGGAAATGAAATCAACCAAGCCAGATTCGGTACTTATAGGAGAGGTTTGGGAGGATGCTTCTAACAAGGAAAGCTATGGTGAACAGCGAGAATACCTCCTAGGAGATGAGCTAGATTCTGTAATGAATTATCCTTTACGAAAAGCTATTATAGATTTTGCCTGCAATAAAATAGATGCTGATACCTTTGCCATGAGAATACTATCCCTCTGGGAGAACTACCCCAGGGAATCATTTTATTCACTTATGAACCTTTTATCTAGCCATGATTCAGAACGAATACTGACTATGCTTGGAGACGTACCCAGTAGGGAAAATATATCTAGGGACCAAATGTCAACTTTTGAACTAGATGATAAAAGCTTAAGCCTAGCAAAGAAGCGACTGGAAAATGTATTATTACTTCAGATGACACTTCCTGGTGTCCCCTGTATATATTATGGTGATGAGGCAGGAATGCAGGGCTATAATGACCCCTTTAACCGAAGGACCTATCCATGGGGTAAAGAGGATGGAAAAATCCTTTCGATTTTTAAGAAAATGATTGCCCTTAGGCAAAATAATAGTCTCCTTGTAGATGGAGACCTTGAAGTTATCTATATGTATAAATCCTGCTTTTCATTTGCAAGATATAATAGCAAAAGGTTGATAGTAATATCTGTAAATATGGATAAGGAGGAGCAGGTCTTTACAAGACTAGACCTAGGTCGCTTTCATCCCTCACATGGATCAGATATGATTACTCATGAAGCATTAGATATTGTAAATGGTACCATAATCTTTGATCTTCAACCTTTAGCTCACAAGATAATTGATGTAATTATATAAATTCTTAGATTTCCAGAGAGGTCTTAATGAAACTCATTGAGGTCTCTCTGTGTCTCATTATAGTCTCTTTTATTTCTTCTGTATTATCAAGCTTAAATATATCGAAATTATTAAAATCCTTAATATCATAAAGTATATGGGACGAAAGTCCAAGGTCACTTAGTAAATCCTCTGTCCTTTTTCCTGTATTTGAATGAAGCATTGATACAAATGGCTTTCCATATAAAATCGAAAATACTGTCCCATGAAAGGAATTGGTTATAACATATTTTGCTGCTTCAATATATCCCAAAAACTCACCAGCATCAGATGTATAGAAAGGTTCCAGCTGATTTACAAGCCCCCCCAAGGATCTTCTTTGAAGAATGGGTAGCCCAAGAGATACCGATATCTTATTGGCAAATTCCATAAGCATTGGATTCTTTTCAATTGAATATACCAGTATATAGGGTTCAGTATATTTACTTCTAATCTTTATTTCATCATAATCATCTTTATCAAGTAATAGAGTGGGATCAAGGACCACTTCAACAGGTCTTTCTGCCAGCTGGCTGATAGGAGCCTGTACGCTTCTCTCCCTTACCGATATAGCTGTAAAGGATTTAAGAGCCTCCTCCATATCATTCTTGTGTTTTGGTGCAATATAATCAGTACCGAGGCTTGCTGCATAGGATATTCTTTTAGTGCCAGGCTCTGCAAACTCCAGATAATAGGCCGGATCATATCCACCGGTATGTAAGGGATTCCATACCTGGTCACTCCCCACAATGTATGCGTCTAGCTTAAGTTCTCCAGCCTCAAGCTCACTATAGGTTCGATAATCTCCTATAAGGTTTAGCTTGGTCTTTAAAAAATACTGGAATTTGTTATACCTACTTAGACTTTTTCTATTTCTTACATAAAGCTTTAATTTTAGTAAATTACGAGGAATACCTCTCTTAAGCTTCATTGGATCGTACAAACCATCTATAATATCTGGATGATAGTTTATAACCCCAGTGTTAATATTCAGATTCTTTAATACCTTTTGTAATGCCCAAGTCTGAAGTACTGCACCATAATTATTGGCACTATGAAATGTCACAACTCCTACCTTCATATTAATCCTCCGTTCTATGCCCTTCCATAAGATTCAGTATAGAATTCACAGGAAATCCAGCCTCATCATTATAGGTTATATTATCTCCCTGAAGCTTTAAAGCCTTTAATTCACTATTACCAACAACAAGGTCATAAGCTGGCAATTGCTTAATAATATAATTAACAGCCTTGCGGTAGCTTTTATTTTTGTTATAGAGACCCTTATTGAAGTGATTAAAATTATATATTTTTTTGTCCCCACTACCCAGGCATAGATGAATCACCATATAATCTAAGCTAGAATAATGGATTGTGTAGTCAAATTGTGCCTCACCAAAATACTTTCTAGTTTCACGACTCATAACCTTATCTGCACATTTGCTGAAGGCTTTATTCTTTACGATTCTACCCATAACCTTGATTCTGAAATATTCGGACCGTTTATATCCTAGCTCATAAATAATAGGTATGTATGATATATCCTTATTCAACAAGGATAGCATATGAGTATCCTTCTTAACCTCATCTACCTTCATACACACATATACATCATAGAAATTAGTATCAATAGAATTAATCATATTGATTCTATTTCTGCTCTCAATATTATCTCTAAAGCCCTTCATGAATATAAGAACTTTCTTTCTAAAATTAATATCAATGCTTTGTATATTAAGCTTTTGATCCTCTGACTGGCCATTTATTAATAAATCGCATATTTGCTCTGCTGTATCAATAGAATCATTTTCACAAAATCTCTTATAAAACCTTGGGTATCCCTTATGCTCTACCTTCAGTTCATTAATAAGCTCCTCAACATTCTCAGTAATAGGTAGGTCTAATTCCTCCAAATCAAGATACAGTCCCCTATCTCTTAGGTAATCCTCTTTGTCGTAGGCAAACAAGATAATCTTTCTCTTACTAACACCGTAGTCAAACATAATACTAGAATAATCAGTTACAAGCACATCTGCTGCAGTTAAAAAATCATAGGTCTCATAGCCTGCTGGAAATTCACGTATATGACTGTAGCCTGAATAATCCATCCTGTCCTTAACAAAGGGATGGAGCTTTACATACAAAACATCTGTAGCATCAAGCCTGCTATCTATATCAGCAAAAAACCCATCTAGCTGCCTTAATTGCTTATCCGTATCTTTGTTGTGAAGAAGACCTCTCCAAGTAGGCATATACACTATAACTCGCTTGTCCATTATATTACAATCATTTCTCACCTGGTCACGGCGCTGTTCATTAAGCAGTGCTGAATTTCTCGGATACCCAGATACCAGAAGCTTACCAGGATAAACATTCTTAAGCATATAATCACGCAAGAATACTTCCTTTGAAAAATCATTTTGAAAAAGAAGATAATCAGAAATCAAAAAATTTCGTAGAATATTGCCCAGTGCATATTCTCTTTGAGGAACAATTCTTCCCATAGCCTTTAGGGGTGTCCCATGCCAAGTGTTCAAATATACCTGGTCAGGTTTTTTTATAAAATAGGTGGGGAAGCTAGTATCAGTTATAAGATATTTGGCAGAGGCCAATGCTCTCTCATAATCTCTAGTATAAATATCTATCATCTGAACATTCTTAATACCATAGCTATGAAGAAGCTTACGATAGGAATTCTTATAGGCTGGTACCATCGCCAGCTTCAGATTATAATCCTTATATTTTTCCTTAGATAATTCCTTAAGAAGGGCGAAGATATTACCAGCAACATCCTCCCCATGCTTGGATTCCACTAATATATCCTTCTGTAATATGGTTAGCTTATCATAAGCATGGGTATAATAAACTGGCCCTTTCTTCATCATAACTGAGATAATAGGGAGCTTTTTTTTAATAATTGACAGTTTTGATTTGCTTTTTCTAAACCTATTAAGCTTTGATAGGAAATTGCGCCCACGCTTTAAGAGATTGTATAATTTATTAGGCATAAGCTCCCGTAGCTTTGTAATACGAATCATTTTTTTTCGGTCTGTAAAAAGCGGCAGCTTCTTCTTTAGCCATCCTGATGAGTACAAAAGGTAATTATTTTGACGCCAGTTTGGAAGTCTTCCATCAAGAAAATCCTGTGTCCTATTAATGATCTCAAGCTTTATATCCAGCTTACCCTTGCCTCTATTTTCATTCTTAAAAAGTGTTATATATCTATATAGAAAATGTCTTGCACATATAAACTCCAGCTCATCATGGTAGTGCTCCATATAATTATTTTTCTCCATATAATCAAATACCAATTCAAAGGCCTTAATAATATCCAAGGTATGCTTTGAAAACGTATTTAAAAAACCACCCTGAGATGTCTTACGATAATTATATAAGGGCTCATTAACTATTCCGATATTCCTAGCCTTTACTACTACCGGATATATAAAAGCCAGGTCTTCAAACCTCATATTTTCTGGAAATTCCATACCAAAAAGAAGCTCACGTTTAAATAATTTATCCCATGGAAAGGGAAGTATGTGCGCCAGTTCATATTTGTGGTCATAAAGATTAAAGCTACTATTAATCAATTCAAGCTTTATACGCTCCCGCTTTAGGGCTCCTGTGTCTATGTCCTCATATACATTGTAGCGGGTGCAAATCACAAGATCATTATTATCAGCGATTGCCTTATTATAAAGCTTCTCACACATATCATTTTCAATAAAATCATCGCTATCAACAAAGAGTATATAGTCACCTTTTGCTTCCTTCATACCATAATTTCTGGCATGGCTAACTCCACAATTTTTTGTGGTATATATTCTCATAAGCTGGGGATGATTATTCTTGTATTCCTCTAATATACATAGACTGTTATCTGTACTGCCATCATTAACAGCGATTATTTCAATCCCTTCTAGTGTCTGTGAAAACAAACTATCAAGGCATTGCCTAAGATATTTATCCACGTTATAGACAGGCATTATAATACTTACTTGTATATTATGCTCATCCACTCCATCATCCTCCTTAAAACCTATAAATTATTAGATACTTTTATCATCTAAACCAAAAACCTCATTGGCAACCTTACGTGAAGCATGTCCGTCTTCCCAGGAGCAGAACTTTTCATAAAAAGCATCATACTTTTCTCTGTAATTATCTACTATTTCATTCATATTATAAAAAGCATCAATAATTTCCTCTGTAGTGAATAAAAGAGGTCCCGGAAGTTCTTCCTCTATATCAATATAAAAGCCTCGTAACACATCCCTATATTTTTCTAAATCATAGGTATAAAATAACATAGGTCTCTTTAGGTTAGCATAATCGAAGAAAACCGATGAATAGTCCGTTATTAAATAATCCGAAATTAAATACAATTCAGATATATCATCGTAATTACTGAAGTTAAAGGCAAAGTCCTCCATACCAGTAGTATCTATGGAATCTGCAATAAAATAATGGGTACGAAGAAGTATCACGTATTCATCACCTAGCTGCTCCTTCATAAGCTGCAGATCAAGCTTCAAGGTAAATTTGTACTGACCCTTTGTATAATATTCATCATCCCTCCAGGTGGGAGCATATAAAATAGTTTTTTTACCCTTAGGTATACCTAGCTTGTCCCTTAAGCTACTACTAATTTCATCCTTATTATCCCAGTGCATAATATCATTTCTGGGATAGCCGGTTTCAAGCATGGTTTTATTATATATAAAGCACCTTTTAAATATATCACTTGAATACTGGTTAGCAGCAATAAGATAATCCCAGGATCTGGACTGTAAGTAGGTTTGCTTCTTGTATCTGGGGGTTGCAGAATTAATATCCTCAAGATCAAACACCAAACGCTTTAAAGGTGTTCCATGCCATGTCTGCAAGAACACGTTGCCATCTCTTTTTTTAATCCATACTGGCTGCCTGCTATTAAAAATATAGTATTTACAGCGAGCAAGATAATAGCAATACCTGATACTGAATCTCTTTACTTTGGTATGCTTATATGGAACAAAAGTTTTTTTCTTATCAATAACCCATATAAATCTATATTTGTCCGGGTAATTTTTCTGGAGATACTCATATACATATTTGGGACTGTCAGAATAGTTTTTCCCAAAAAAGCTCTCGCAAAACACCCAGTCGTCCTTCATCGTATAATTAAGAAAAAGCTTTCTGTATAAAAATTTAGGTAGCTCCCTTTTGTTCTTAAATAATGATTTTATTTTTCTTCTAGCAAGATGTGCCGTAACAATTTTTTGAGCCTTTTTATAATTCCCTTTGTAAAAAGCCCTCAATATCCTACCCTTATACTTCTTATATGAATGAATTAATTCTATATCCATCTCAGCTATTAAGCTATGAAGTATTTGAAAGTTATTAGTAACTAGCTCGGAGTTCTTCTTCCTCTTTAATTTTGGTGCAAAATATCTAATAGTGAAATAGATAATCTTCCTATCTAGTCGTCTTCTAAGATCACTATCCGAAGGAATAAGTGATATAGCATATTTATAAGTACTAACATACTCAACAAAGCTTTTGCTTCCCTTCGTCTGCCCTAGGGATGGAAAATTAATAGAGTCATTATGATTACGTTTAATATAATGAGATTCCATATTCCTGCTAAAATATTTGGCCTTGTCAAGAACCCTAATTAAAAATGGGTAATCAGACAGAAAAGTAATATCCTCATTGAACCTTATGTTATTATCCTCTATCAGCTGTCTTCTCATCAAAATGTGAAGTACGGTAATACCTCTTACACTTCTTCTTTTTGAAACTAGCTCCTTGAAGGCTTGTCTTTGTTTTAGTTCGATATATTCAGCTTCTGATAAATTCTCTATATTATCATCAGCATTATTCTTGTCATCATCACTATCTTCACCTAGATAGCTATCTCTCACATAACTATTACCATCACTATCCCCACCATCTTGCTTAGAAGCAGAGGAACCACTATCCTTTTCGCTGTCGCCATTTTCCTCTTCGTCATCATCCTCTTCCTCTGACTCCTCTTCCTCGTAGAGCTTTCGTAGGAACAAGCTCCGCTGAAACCAAGTCCATACCTTTTTACCATATACCACATCAGCACCATCATTATCTGCTGTATAAACAATTTGCTCTAAGGCATTAATATCAAGATAATCATCACTATCCAGAAAATATATATACTCTCCCTTAGCCATGGAAAGTCCAAGATTTCTGGCAGCTGCCACTCCGGTCTTATCCTCTAAATGGGCAACTATAATGTTTAAATTATTTCCGTATTCATCAACATATCTGTCAATATCCTCATTAACATGATCACAAATAAGTAGCACTTCAAAATCCTTAAAGCTTTGCTCCACTAGACTATCCAGAGCATCCTGAAGAAAATGAAGTCCCTTATGAAACGGAATAATTATACTTACCTTCATATATATAAACCCCCTTATAAATGGTATTATTCTTGGAATAACAAATTTCATTTTTATATCTCTATCTCCAATGGTAGTGAAGTAACCATATCAATAATTATATTACTTTTATAAATTATAAACAATATTAACATTACTCATCTGCTATTGCTTTTTGCCATATCTTAATGGTATCGATATAAGATTATTAAAAAAAGTAATAATTGGTCCCATAAAAAATGCGGTAACTAAGGTCCCTACACCAACCGTAGCGCCTAGTAGAAAACCAACAATGGTACATATAAGGTCGGAGCCTATTCTACAATATTGAAAACGGGCCACCTTCTTTTCTGATAATATCAGCGCCACTGCATCATATGTAGATACGCCTAAGTCACCTATAAAATACAAGGACGAACCGAAACACAGAATAACAATTCCTACAATCAAGAACAGGCTTCTAATCAGTATTGATGGATTGGGAAACTGCATATCAAAAAACCAGGAACTAAATTCCACAACATATCCCAATAGGAATATATTAATAACTGTACCTAGACCAATCTTTCGTCGGTCGATAAAAAATATAAAAATTAACATTATCAAATTCAAGATCATATAAAAGGTTCCAAAGCCTATGGGTATATGCTTCCATACACCATGAGCTAACACTTGGAATGGATCCATTCCAAATGCAGAAAAATTAAACATTCCTACACTAAAGCCTGCAACTAAAACACCTGTAATAGTCATTAGAACTCTTCGCTTTTTTTCTTTCATTTTCTTCTCCATCTCATATAGTTATAGTAACTCAAATCAATATATATATTCATTATTTGTTTCTTATTAGAAAAAATCCTATACATCAAAACTCCCCATAAACACTAGGTTTTGGGGATCTAGCCAGGAGTTCTCTTTATTGATATTATAACGGATTGTCTATCATATGTCTACTAGGTTTCTTCATGGGCATATCTATTTTTGATGGCTTGTGAGAAAATAATGCTTCATCAGCTATTCCCATCAGACCCAATAATAAACCTTTAGGAGGCTCATAGATTGGTAGCCTCCTAATATTTTTTAAGGTTATATTATAATCCACCAGGTTCCGAGATGTTCTTAAGAGCTTTCTCTGCACTATTCTGAGCCGTTGGCTCAAGGGATATGTCCCCCAAGGAAACAATACCTACCAGGCTATTATTTTCTACGATGGGAAGTCTCCTGATTTGGCGGTCGCTCATAATACTGGCTGCATCGTGTACATCCATGTCAGGATTCCCTACAACAAGATTCGTTGACATGATATCAGTAACTTTTTGGTTATTGACCTGGCCAGGTGCCACTGACCTTACAGCAATATCACGATCCGTAATAATCCCAATTAGTTTATCATCTGTACATACAGGAATAGAACCTACATCATGCTGTTTCATCAGCCTTGCTGCCCTCTCAATGGAATCGTCAGACCTTAGAGTTGCTATATCCTTTGTCATAATATCTCTAATCTTCATAAATTCACCTCCAAGGATAGAATGCCCATATAAGAATGTTTTTATCAATAAAATATGCAAGCCTTCAGATTTTCCAAAATATTATAATTCACCATCATCCTATCCTATATATCTCCAACATACAAATATAATGATGGGACCTACAGTGAATATATCAATTTAGTATATGCGAACTCTTCAGTTCCATACTCTACAGTAGGTCTTCTAAGTATAACTATACACACACAATATGCCGGCACTGTTTTACTAAAACAGTAAGTAATTCCTGATTACGGCTTGGGGCACGGCGTTTCCTTAGTTTTAACAAACTCGTATTAAGGAAATAGTAATAAATTTTTAAAGGTATTCAACCTTGGATGAATACCTTTTTACAGGCTGGGCAAGCCCAGTCCAGGACAAACAAAAATAAGGTCTTACGACCTCATTTTACAGGCTGGGCAAGCCCAGTCCAAGACAAACAAAAATAAGGTCTTACGACCTCATTTTACAGGCTGGGCAAGCCCAGTCCAAGACAAACAAAAATAAGGTCTTACGACCTCATTTTTGTTTTGGACTGGGCTACAAGGATTCGAACCTTGAGATGCTGGAGTCAGAGTCCAGTGCCTTACCGTTTGGCGATAGCCCATTAATTTTAACTTGGTACTTATAGCCTTCTACAGTGATAATACTAGATTATTCCTATGTAGTCGATACTGGATTGTTACAAGTACGCTACCTATTATATAAAGAAACAAACTTTCTGTCAAGGGTATAGTTCAAGAAAATCCAATGTTGAAAATCCAATGTATTTTTTCTGTATTTTTTCTAGTATCCAACTCTGTCTTTGTTATCCCTATTCCTCGGCAATAAAGCTATTCTCTAGGGTAATAACGCAGTTCAATCTAGTGTCATGCTTCCTAAGCTCCTCTGTAATTCTTTGAAGAAGCTTTTGTGCATCCTCCTGAGTATAGGAAAAAGGTATCACCATTTCAAATATTAAATTAATTTGATATTCCCCATTTACAACTCTAAAATCATGGAAAGAAGCGCTCTCATCAAGAGTCTTAATGATGTCGCTTACCAAATCTCTCTTTTCAAGAACCATCACATCATTCATTTCAACAGGATCCATGTGTATAACCAGAAAGATATCTAGTATTTCAAGTACATCCCGCTCTATCTTATCAATGGTTTCATGAGCCTCTTGGAAGTCTATATCATTTGGTACCTCTGCATGGATTGTAGCCATTCGATAAGATGGGCCATAGTTATGGATAATAAGGTCATGAGTGCCTACGATACCTGGATAACCCTCTACAAATGCTGTTAAGTTTTTATATGCCTCTCTGTCCACTGCCTGCCCAAGAAGGGGCTCTAAGGTATCCTTAGCAATTCCTATTCCCGCTATCATAACAAATACAGACACAATAAGTCCCATGTATCCGTCAATTTGCCAGCCTGTAACTCCAGCAATTATAGTAGATACAACCGTAGCAGATGTAACAATCACATCTCCCATAGAGTCGGTTGCAGTAGCCAAGAGCACATTGGATTTTATACGTTTTCCCAGCTTCCGATTAAATATCATCAACCATATCTTAACCAATATAGTAAGAATTAATATACCAATTAAGATCGGATTGAATTTTATAGTCTCGGGCTTAAGTATCTTTGTAAATGAACTTTTAAATAAGGTCAGACCCACCTGAAGAATAATAAATGACACTCCAAGAGCAGCTATATACTCCAGTCTTCCATGGCCAAAAGGATGCTCCTTATCTGCAGGTCTTCCTGCTAGCTTAACTCCGAAATAACCGATAACTGAGGATGCGCCGTCTGAAAGATTATTAAATGCATCTGCCATAACTGAAACACTATTAATTAATATGCCCACTGTAAGCTTAATGACAAATAAAATAACATTGGAAATAAATCCAACTACACTAGCCAGCACTCCATAGGATGTGCGTACTGTTTGATTCTGTATGTCTTCATTATTTTTAACAAATAACTTAACTAAATATTCAGTCATTAGAAATTACTCCTTTCAATAGCAAAGGAGTAATTTCTATAGTCTTCATTTTCAATACTAATATAATACTCATTTCTACAAATTATCCTTTTCATTATAAATTATTAGATAATATTTGAACATTATTATCATTTCACACAAGACTTTTAATAGCTATAAAGCATTATATGTATTCTACTCGTGTAGTGTTATTTATAATGCCAGACGATATATCTGCTCTACAGCCATACTATTTAAAGATACAAAGCTTCCCATTGTACCCTCATCACCAAGGCCTAGGGTTTTTACCATAAATGGAATGTCTTCCTCTTTAGCCCCTAGCTCTTCAAAGGTAATTGGCATACCAATAGACTTTAGAAATTGTTTAAACCTTGTAATGCCTTCCTTCGCTGTCTCTTCTGGATTTGCAAAATTCATTTCACAGCCCCATACTCTAACAGCAATCTGAGCAAAGCGGTTAATATCCTGCTTCATCACATAGGTCATCCATGCCGGAAATACAACTGCAAGACCTGCTCCATGGGCTACATCATAAAGGGCGGACAGCTCATGCTCTATTCCATGACTTGACCAATCCTGGTCTCTACCAACTCCGACCAAGTTATTATGAGCAACCATTCCTGCCCACATTATATTTGCTCTAGCCTCATAATTATTAGAATCCTCAATTACCCTAGGCACCTCCTTAACCATAGTAAGAAGAACTGCCTCACATAACCTATCTGTTATCTCAACTTCCTTAGTATTAGTAAAATATCTTTCAAATACATGAGCCATAATATCAGTAGCACCACATGCAGTCTGATATGATGGTAATGTCTGTGTAAGCTCTGGATTTAATATAGAAAATGTCGGTCTAAGTGCTTCTCCTCCTGCACCTCTTTTTAACATCCCTTCTTCCTTAGTGATAACTGAATCACCTGAACCCTCGCTACCTGCTGCCGCGATAGTAAGAACAGTTCCAACAGGAAGAGCTTCCTTGATAGGCTTACCCTCATAGAAATCCCAGAAGTCACCGTCATATCTTACCCCTGCTGCTATAGCCTTTGAAGAATCAATAGAGCTGCCTCCTCCTACTGCAAGGATAAAGTCAACAGCTTCCTTTCTGCAAAGCTCAATGCCTTCATATACCAGTCCACTTCGTGGGTTAGGCTTTACTCCACCTAACTCTACGAACTCTATATCTTCCTTCTTCAAGGATTCTTTAACTCTATCAAGAAGGCCTGATCTTACAACAGAGCCTCCTCCATAATGAATTAGCACCTTAGTTCCGCCAAATCTTCTAACATACTGCCCAGCATCATTTTCAGTTCCCTTGCCAAATACAAAATATGTGGGACTATAAAATGTAAAATTATTCATAATAATCTCCTTCCATTATCAAATTCTAAT
>CAZMYP010000018.1:7614-33458 GCA_964570535.1 uncultured Herbinix sp. | reverse complement strand
TCATCATCGATCCAAAAAATGCTGTAGTTTTAGATATTCTGCCACCTCTTTGCAGATGATTAAGATCATCTACTGTAAATCTAACGCAGAATTCCATTTTGTGCTCCTCCAACCAGGTGGAGATTTCATCAATGCTTTTTCCTTCTTCCTTCATCTGTACTGCTTTCATTACAAACATGCCTTCACCCATCGAAGCATTTAAGGTGTCTATAACAATAATCTTAGAATCCTTATTCTCCTCACATATCTCCCTGGCTCCAGCCATTACATTATTACAGCCTCCGCTTAAGGCAGAAGAAAAGCTGATATGAAGAATTTCAAGGCCTTGATCAACGTAATTTTGGAAGGTTTGTCTGATGACTTCAGGATTACTTGCCATAGTGGTTGGCATAAGACCTTCTCTCATCTTATTATAGAATTCTTTTGGAGTAAGATTTACCTCATCTCCATAGGTTATCCCTTCTAAATCATAATAGTGGGGAATGATGCCTATATTCTTTGATTTTATGTATTCATCCAGTAAATCTGAGTTTGAATCAGCAGTTATTACGAAATCTTTCATCCTTATACCTCCTAAAAAATGTATCCAATCTAATTTTACTAGAGATTGACCATATTAGCAATAGAATTTTATAGATTTTTTAGGGCATATTTATAATTTATTAATAATGTGTTAATAAAGTTGTTGAGTTGAAACCTGCATTAACTATATAGATATTAGCATATTACAATAAAATAACCAGCAACCCCCATATTACTTGGGTATCGCCGGTTATTTGCTACTTGGTATATTTTCTTTCAAAAAAGGCTAATAATTTGTATAAACCTGTTGCAACTATACTAAGAATTACTATGCTCATTATTACCCAGTCCAAGCGAAATATCTGGCTGCCATATATAATAAGGTAGCCTAAGCCTGCCTTTGAAGCTAAGAATTCTCCTATAATAACCCCTACTAGGGATAGACCAATATTTACTTTCATTAAGCTTATTAATGAGGGGATGTTTGATGGAAGAACCACTTTAAGCAAAACATCCTTCTTATTTCCTCCCAGAGTATAAATCAATTTTATTCTATCTTCTTCAACTGCTTTAAAGTTAGAGTACAGGGTTATTATAGATCCAAATAGGGCAACCGAGATGGCTGCTACAATGATAGTCTTCATATTATTACCCAACCATACAATAAATACTGGTGCAAGAGCTGATTTTGGAAGACTATTTAGTACTATCAGGTATGGCTCCAGAACTTTGGCAATACTGTTATTCCACCAAAGCACTACAGCAACCAATAGTCCTACCAAATTAACTAATGAAAAGCTGATTAGGGTTTCAAATAATGTAATACCTACATGGTAAAAGAGCTGACCATCGACAGTCATAACTGCTATAGTTTTGACAACCCGAGAAGGGCTGGAAAAAATGAAGGAATCCACAAGACCGTATGTTGTACTTAATTCCCAGAAAGCAATAAATCCGATTAATATTAGAAGCTGATAGATACGTATTCTTCTACTTTTTAAAAAATGCTTTCTGATAAAGGCTTTTTGAGCAGCAGAGACATTTAAGCTCTCACTTGAAATATTTTTATTCTTCCTGCTCATTGTGATTTAGCTCCTTCCATATTAAATTAAAATAATCCTTAAACTCCGGTGAACTTCTGGCTAGAAAGGGAGTTCGATCTGATATAGAAAGATTAATATCAAAAACTCGCTTCACAGTTCCCGGCCGATTGGACAGTACTATGACCCGGTCGGACATACTGATAGCCTCGGAAATATCATGTGTAATCAAAACAGCTGTCTTTTTCTCATTTCGTATAATTCCCCATATATCATCTGATACTTCAAGCCTAGTCTGATAGTCTAGGGCAGAAAAAGGCTCATCTAAAAGCAAAATATCTGGTTCCAACAAAAGGGTACGAATTAAAGCAGCCCTTTGTCGCATTCCACCAGATAGCTCAGAAGGGTATGAACTCTTAAATGTTATAAGCCCATAGGTGTTTAAAAACTCATTTATTTGAACATAGCTATTATCAGAAAGCTTATGCTGTATTTCCATGCCCAGGGTGACATTTCTAAGGGTGTCTCTCCAGTCTAATAGATGATCCTTCTGTAGCATATACCCGATGTTTTTGCCGGAAGACTTAATATCATTACCATTAATATATATGGAACCGCTGCTTGGAGTTAGTAAGCCTGCGATTAGAGAAAGCAGAGTGGATTTACCACAGCCACTAGGACCGACGATACCTAAGAATTCGCCGTCTTTGACATTAAAGGAAACATCCATTAGAGCGGGTATCTCACCATCTAGGCTGTGGTAGGTATAACTAATATGATCAATTTTCAGTAGCTCACTCATATTGTGCCTCCATTTTTGCTTATATTACATTATATGAAGGCATAAATGATAGGTTACTTAACATTATTGAGGGTAAAGCAACTTTATTATTACAAGCCATAATGTTCATTCCTAAATGATTTGACGTAATCTAATGCTAGTAATATAATTATGATTAATATATACTGATGTCAAGTCTCATATGAATTAGTCTTTGAAAATAAGAATTTGGTTTTAGGTAATAATGATGGTGAAATAACTAAGCTGATAGGAGGAAATAATATGGAGATGAAGACTCCCCTTTATGATTGTCATGTACAATCAGAAGGAAAGATTGTCCCTTTTGCAGGATATCTATTACCTGTGCAATATAAGTCAGGAGTTATAGCAGAGCATATGGCAGTAAGAAATGCAGCAGGACTTTTTGATGTGTCACACATGGGAGAGGTTATTATTAAGGGAAAGGACGCTATAAATAATATTCAGATGCTTGTAACAAATGATTGCAGCACAATGAAGGACGGCCAGGTCAGATATAGCCCTATGTGTAACGAAGAAGGCGGAGTTATTGATGATTTACTGATCTATCGTATAAATGAAGAGAAGTATCTAATCATAGTTAATGCATCTAATCGCCAAAAGGATGTTGAGTGGATGAGAGCACATTTGTCTGGTGATGTAGAGCTTATGGACATATCAGATGAGATGGCACTTATTGCACTTCAAGGACCTCAGTCCAAGACTATATTATCAAAGCTCGCCAATGTGGAGGAGTTACCTACGAAATACTATACATTTAAAGAAAATGTGGATGTATCGGGTATTAGCTCAATGATTTCAAAAACTGGATATACAGGTGAGGAAGGGTATGAGATTTGCTGTAAGAATGAGGACGCGGTTAAGTTGTGGGAACAATTACTTAGTGTAGGCAGTGAGAACAGCTTAAATCCTTGTGGACTTGGTGCTAGAGACACTCTACGCCTTGAAGCTGGAATGCCTCTTTATGGTCATGAGATGGATGATACTATTTCTCCTATAGAAGCAGGCCTGGGATTTGCAGTTAAGCTTAATAAGGAGAATTTTATTGGTAAAAAGGGTATTATAGATAGAGGCACACCGACTAAAACTCGTGTAGGCCTAAAAATAACAGGCAGAGGTATAGCTAGAGAGAATTGTCCTGTATTTTATAATGGAAAGGAGATTGGTAAGACATCCTCAGGTACTCATTCTCCATATTTGGGTTATCCTGTAGCCATGGCTCTAATAGATGTGGAGACCAGTAGCATAGGAACAAGCCTTGAGGTAGATGTTAGAGGGAGAAAGATCAGTGCAGAAATTGTGCCACTACCCTTCTATAAAAGATAGTTTCTAGGTGTTTTTAAAAATAATAATATTGATGATAAAGCAGGAGGTCAATACCTCCGTTAGAGATAACAATATAAATATAAAAATTTGAGGAGGTTAAAACCTCCGTTAAGAGATTACAATATAAATATAAAAATTTGAGGAGGTTTATTATGAGTAAGAAAATTTTATTTGCGAAGACCCATGAATGGGTACAGTTTTTGGATGATACAACAGCAAGGGTTGGAATATCTGATTATGCACAGAGTGAGTTGGGGGATTTGGTCTTTATAGGTCTTCCCGAGGATGGTGACGAGGTAGAGGTAGGTGAGTCCTTTGCTGATGTAGAATCTGTTAAGGCAGTTTCTAACGTTTACAGTCCTGTGACTGGAACTGTAAAAGTTGTTAATGAGGAGCTTCTTGACCAGCCTGAGCTAGTGAATTCTAGTGCTATGGACGCTTGGTTTATAGAGGTGGAGAATATTACTGATAGAGCACAGCTCATGTCAGAGGAGGAATATAAGAAGCATATAGCTGAGTAAATTTTATCTTAGATTAGGAGGACATTATGGGTACTTATGTTCCAAATACAAAAGAAGAACAGCATCAGATGCTTGAGGCCATTGGCTTAAATTCCATGGAAGAGCTTTTTGATGCCATACCTAAGGAAGTAAAGCTGAATGCTCCATTAGATATTCCTAAGGGTATGTCTGAAATGGAAGTTTCCACAAGAATGAGAAGCATTGCAGGTAAGAATAAGGTTTTTAACTCTATATTCAGAGGCTGTGGTGCTTATAGACACTATATACCTGCAATTGTAAAGCAGGTTACTTCTAAAGAGGAATTTATAACAGCATACACCCCTTATCAGGCGGAAATTAGTCAGGGAATTCTACAATCGATCTTTGAATTCCAGACTATGATATGTGAACTGACTGGTATGCAGGTATCAAACGCATCAGTTTATGATGGAGCTAGCGCTGCTGCTGAGGCAGTTATTATGAGTAGTGAGAGAAAAAGAAAAAAAGCGCTTATTTCAGCTTCTGTAAATCCTATGATTATTGAAACCATAGGTACTTATATTGCAGGAACAGATATGGAGATGGAGGTAATTCCCACCAAGGATGGTCTTACAGATATAGATGCCTTAAAGGAAATGCTAGAGGATAATGTATCCTGTGTTATGATTCAGCAGCCTAATTATTATGGACTACTAGAGGATGGAGATAAAATCGGCCATATTTTTGCTGATTCAGATATTAAATATATAATGAGCTGCAACCCTATTTCCTTAGGAGTATTAAAGACACCTGCAGAATATGGTGCTGATATAGCAGTGGGAGAGGGTCAACCACTTGGTATTGGATTATCTTACGGTGGACCCTATCTTGGATTTATGGCAACTACTGATAAGCTAATGCGAAGGCTCCCCGGAAGAATTGTAGGAGAGACTAAGGATACCAAGGGAAATCGGGCTTATGTTTTGACCCTACAGGCTAGAGAACAGCATATTCGTAGAGAGAAGGCTTCTAGTAATATTTGCTCTAATCAGGCTCTTTGCGCCATGACTGCTGCAGTTTATCTTTCTGCAATGGGAAAGAAAGGACTTTCACAGGCAGCAACCCTGTCAATGTCTAAGGCTCATTACCTAGCAGATAGATTATGTGAAATAGATGGATATAAGATGGTATACCAGGGAGAGTTTTTTAATGAATTTGTTACCACAGTTAATACTGATGTGGATAAGATACTTAAAAATCTTGAAGAAGGTGGAATATTAGGAGGATATCCAGCTCAAAAGGGGCAGATTATTTGGTGTGCCACAGAGATGAATACCAAGGAAGAGATTGATACCATGATTCGGATTCTTAAGGAAGTAGTGTGATTACTAGAAGATTGTATGCCGCTACTGGCGGCGGAATGAGAGGTAGATATGAAGCTGATCTTTGAGAAGGGGAATATGGATCGAGGATTAGATCTAATGCCCGGATGTGATGTTCCGGAAGTTAAGGTTAGTGAGAGCTTTTGTAGGAAGAGGGAGCTTAACCTTCCCCATGTTTCTGAAACCGAAATTAGTAGACATTATACCAAGCTTACTAAAAGGACATTTGGTGTTAATAACGGTTTCTATCCGCTAGGATCTTGTACAATGAAATATAACCCAAAGATAAATAATGAGATAGCAGGACTTCCGGGATTTTCTGATGTTCATCCCTTACAGCCACTAGATACGGTACAGGGCTGCCTTGAGGCATATCAGTTGGCTGATAGGTATCTTGGTAAGATTACCGGAATGGATGCCATGGATTTTCAGCCCGCGGCAGGCGCTCACGGAGAATTTACGGGACTTAAGCTTATCTGGGCATACCATAAGGATAGGAATGATTCAAAGCGTGACAAGATAATTGTTCCTGATTCTGCACACGGAACCAATCCAGCCAGTGCAGCCATGGCGGGCTTTACAGTCATTAATATTCCTTCTACAGCAGATGGATTTGTAGATGTTAACGCTCTTAGAGAGGTAGTAGGCGACGATACGGCTGGCTTTATGCTTACTAATCCCAATACCATTGGGCTGTTTGAAGAGCATATACTAGAGATCACAAACATAATACATGAAGCCGGTGGCTTGAACTACTATGATGGAGCAAATCTAAATGCCATTATGGGCGTCGCAAGACCTGGCGATATGGGATTTGATGTGGTACATCTAAATCTTCATAAGACATTTTCAACACCCCACGGAGGAGGAGGTCCCGGAAGCGGTCCTGTAGGTTGTAAGGAGCTTCTGGTAAAACACCTTCCTACGCCGAGAATAGTAGATAAAGAAGGCTTACTCACCTTTGAAGATAAAAATGAGAAGAGCATAGGACGTGTTAAAGACTTTTATGGCAACTTCCTGGTAGTAGTAAGGGCTCTTACTTATATGATGACCTTAGGAAGTGAAGGACTTAAGAACGCCTCTGAAAATGCCGTCCTTAATGCCAACTATATGATGCATATGCTACAGGATACCTTTGAAATACCATTTGGTAACGGACGCTGCATGCATGAATTTGTTATGTCCTTGGAAAAGCTTAAGAAGGAGAAACATGTATCGGCACTGGATTTTGCCAAGGCACTCCTTGATTATGATATCCATCCACCGACAATGTACTTTCCGCTTATTGTACATGAAGCTTTGATGGTGGAGCCTACTGAGACAGAGGCAAAGGAAACCTTGGATGAGGTCATAGCAATATATAAAGAAGTCTATAATAAAGCCTTCAATGACCCAGATGCTATGCATAACAGTCCAATGACCACCCCAATAGGACGTCCGGATGAGGTAATGGCAGCAAGAAATCCTATATTACGTTACAACTTTTAATTGGTACCAGGTACGGTTTTGCTCCGTACCTGGTACCGTCTTACGAAAGAGGGATTATTATCGAGTTAAAATACTATATTACAAATGAAACCAACCCTTATAAGAATTTAGCTCTTGAGGAGTATTTACTACTAAATGTAGCAGATAATGAATGTATTCTTTATCTATGGCAGAATGAGAATACTGTCGTTATAGGAAGAAATCAGAATCCTTGGAAGGAATGCAAGGTTAGAGAATTAGAAGAATCCGAGGGAAGTCTTGCTAGGAGACTTTCCGGAGGAGGGGCAGTATATCATGATATGGGCAATCTCAACTTTACCTTTCTTGCTACAAAGGGGAATTACAATGTGGACAGACAGCTTGAGGTTATTATGAAAGCTGTAAACAACATAGGTATCCCTGCCATGAAGTCAGGGAGAAATGATATTACTGTGGAGGATAGAAAGTTTTCAGGCAATGCATTTTATTCTTCAGGTGATAAATGCTATCATCACGGCACAATTCTTGTTGATGTGGATATGCCCAGCCTATCAAAGTATCTGAATGTATCAAAAGCCAAGCTTAAATCAAAGGGTGTGGATTCGGTAAAATCCAGAGTGACTAACCTCAATGAATATGTACCGAATCTTACTATAGACAGGTTAAGGAATGAGTTAATAAATGCTTTTGGTGAAACCTATGGATCCAAGCCAGTTCATATTGATGAAGGGCAGCTACCAAGGGATAAATTAATGTTAGGAGCAGATAAATTCTCCTCATGGGAATGGAAATATGGTAGGAAGATAGAATTTAGCGATAGCTTTGAAAGAAGATTTGCTTGGGGAGATATTGAATTGCAGCTGGTTGTGGAGGGCGGTATTATTAAAAACTGCCGTGCATATTCTGATGCTCTTGATACAGAGATTTTCGAGCAGATACCAAAATGTATGGCAGGATGTTTATTTACAGCTAAGGACATGGAAGAGGCCTTAAGTAATATTATGGTTGAAAACGATAAGTGGCAAATACTTGAGGATATAAGGCTACTTATAAGAGAGGAAATCTGATGGTATATACAGTTAGGAGGAAATAGACGTTATGGATAGCTATGATTTAATTGTAATAGGCTCGGGTCCGGGGGGCTATGTGGCGGCAATAAAGGCAGCTAAACTAGGAAAAAAGATAGCAATTATTGAAAAAGGAGATATTGGAGGAACATGCCTTAACCGTGGCTGTATACCTACAAAGACCTTGATGCATAGTACCCATTTTATCTCTAGTGCAAAGCATATGGAGGAGGCGGGGATATCCTTTACTGACATAAGCCTTGATTATGGCAAGCTTATGGATAGAAAAGACGAGGTTGTTGCCAAGATCCGTAAGGGAATAGAGGGGCTTTTTAAGGCAAATGGAGTTATGGTATACAAAGGAGAGGCCAAAATCACCTCTTCACATAATGTTAGAGTAACATCACAGAATGAAAATACGTCACAATCTGATGACGTGAATTTACAGGCAGAGCATATCCTGATTGCTACAGGCTCGGTACCTGTCATCCCTAGGATAGAAGGCTCAGCCCTTAAGAACGTGGTGACAAGCGACGATCTTCTAGATGGTGAGGGAAGACTCTATAATAAGCTTCTCATTATCGGTGGTGGTGTCATAGGTATAGAGATGGCAACCATTTATAAGGAGCTTGGTTGTGAGGTAGAAGTAATTGAGGCTATGGATAGGATTCTATCCGGCATGGATAAAGAGATTTCCCAAAGTATTTCCATGGGACTAAAAAAGAAAGGTATTACAATTCATACAGGAGCTAAGGTAGTTAAAATTTCTGAAGGAGGCTCCTATGGATTGATTTGTGAATATATAGAGAAGGATAACACTAAGACAACAGAAGCCGAGGGAATTCTATTATCAGTGGGACGACATTCGAATACTGAAGGATTAATTGAAGAAAGCATTACTCCTGAAATGGATGGGGCATCTATCAAAGTAAATGCTGATTTTGAGACAAGCATCCCAGGCGTCTATGCAATTGGAGATGTGATTCGTGGAAAACAGCTTGCCCATGCGGCCTCAGCACAGGGGATTGTAGCCGTGGAAAGAATATTTGGTCATACACCATCAATTGACCTCGATGTAATACCATCATGTATATATACAACACCTGAGGTAGCTACAGTAGGTATGGATGAAGCAGAAGCCAAGGCTTTGGGTTATGAGGTTAAGATCGGTAAATATCCCATGCTTGGCAACAGTAAAACTTTGCTGTCTATGGGAAAGCGGGGCTTTGTAAAGCTCATATGTGAAGCCGATACAGGAAGAGTACTAGGGGCGCAGCTTCTATGTGATAGAGCTACTGATATGATTGGTGAGCTTGCTCTTGCAGTATCAAAGAAGGTTACCTACAAAGAACTAGGATCGATTATTCGACCACATCCTACCTATGAAGAGGCAATCACTGAGGCTGCCGATGATATTGATAATATGGCAATCCATGTAATGCCTGGAAGATTATAGGTTCTTATAATAATATACTGCGATCTGAGTTCTATCTCTTAGGTTTAGTTTATCTAAGATACTACTTATATTATTGCGGACGGTACCCTCGCTTAAGAAGAGTTCTTCTGAAATTTCCTTATTAGAAAGGCCGTCTGCAATTTTTGTAATTATATCAAATTCTCTTTCCGAAACACCCAGACTATCAAAGGAGTTAGCATTTTCAGACCTTCCCATAAGGCTTGGTAATTTGGTGATAATCTCATTTCCATAAACATTCTGTCCCATATATACAGCTTTTAAAGCGGGAATTATACTCTCGTAATTTTGCTTCAGCATATAACCCTTTGCACCGATGTGAAGGGCTTTTATAATATAATCATCGTCTAGAAATGTGGTCAGATAGAGAATTCTTGCATCCTTATATTCACCAAGAATAATTTCACCTGCCTCAAGACCGCTCATCTGCTCCATTCTTATATCCATCAAAAGCACGTCCGGTCTAAGGCTTCTATAAAGTGTAATTGCCTCTGAGCCTGAGTTACCTGTTCCAACCACCTCTATATCAGAATCCGCCGACAATATAATCTTTAACGAAGAGCAGACCAGCTTATCATCATCAATCAATAAAACCTTCATAAAATCCTCCTTTTTTATTCGGTACCAGGTACTGTACCTGGTACCGGTATGGTTATAAATATTTTGAAACCATCATCAGTAGAGACGTTTAGGTTGCCTTTAAAGCTTTTTACTCTGTCGGTGATATTGTGAAGACCCATTCCCTCTCTATAATCAGAGGTTTCGAGGTACTGGCTGATTTGAGATTTCTTATGTTCGCTTATGGATCCATTATCCTTTATGATTAGCTGATAAAGAGCAGGGTGTTCTCTTATGATTATATTTGCTTTTGAAGCATTAGAGTGTTTCATGATGTTTGCCAGTGCTTCCTTTGTAATTGCTATTAAGCAATATCTTAGGGCAATCGGAAGTGGTCTAGTAATATCATATTCAAAGTCTATCTTGCAGAATGTAAATTCCTTGATTATCTGTTCTATTTGGTTGTATAAATCAACCGATTCATCATGCATATTATGTATGCTATTGCGGATATCATCCATGCCCAGAGATAAAGAGTTTTTAAGATTGGAGAGCTCATCATGGATGGGACCTTCCTTCGCAATAGTAAGTAAAGCTCCTACCTGCAGAATAGCTCTAGAGAGAAGATGACCGATATTATCATGTATTTCCTTGGATATTCTATTACGCTCATTTAGGGTGGCTAGATTGATTTCATAATCTTGATTTTTTAGTATGCTCTGGTTCTTATCCTCTAATAGCTGAGAGTAGGATGAAGAAGTGTCTCGCAGCTCATTGTAATCAGTCAGCATAGCATTTAGCTTAACTGTTTTTGTCTTAAGTAGTATAGCAGCAAGCATTATTAGTACTGCAAATAGAAAATGTGGTAGGCTATAATGCTTAGCATTTACTAGAAATAGTAATATTATCATCAAAGCAAATGCTTGATATTTGCTCTTTATTATATCGTATAGAATTACCGGCATCAGGATTATATAGCCTGGAATAAAGTAGCTTATAGCTGCATATACAATACATCCATACAGTGACATCCTATCATTTTCAAAATAATAGGAAAGACTACTTAAAAGCACAATAAGGATGGCGGGTATTACAGCATAAAGGCTATAATCATTCATCAGGTATATAACCATACTTGATATGAACAGCAGTATTTTATCAAATAATTGATTCATTATGCACTCCTTAGAATATCTTTTGTAATTATCTTTTTGTATGCTTTTTATATCATTTATTACAAGTATATTTTCAGTATTACACGAGATGGATTTATTGTCAATTAATGAAAAGCGTGATGTAGTGACATGTTGTCTAATGACAAATGCCCCACTTTATCTAAATCTTCTAAGTAGTGACATTTGTCATGGGATTAAGTGACGCAATTCACTACAAAGAATTTTTTAATTTAGATATAGTGGTATTAACAACAAATGAAGTTGCAGCCAGGGGAGGAAAATACCTCCGTTGTAAGTACTGAAATAGAAATAATTATATAGGAGGTATTAAAAATATGTTAGTTAAGGTAGATGGACTTGTTAAAAGATATGGAAAGCTTGTAGCTTTGGATTATTTGAGCTTCGGTGTTAAGGAGGGAGAAATATTCGGGCTTTTGGGACCTAACGGTTCCGGTAAGACTACGGCAATCAACTGCATTTTATCGCTGCTAAAATACGATAAGGGTTCGATTGAGATTTTTGGCAAGATGATGGGACCCGATGAGTACGATATAAAACGAAATATTGGCATCATAATGCAGAATGTGGCTGTATTCGATGAGTTAACAGTATATGAGAATATTTCTTATTTTTGTAGTCTTTATATAAAGGATAAGAAAAGGATTAAAGAGCTGACTGAGGAGGCTATTAGGTTTGCCTCCTTGGAGGATTATACGAAATTCTATCCTAAAAAGCTTAGCGGAGGATTACTTAGAAGATTAAATATAGCTTGTGGTATCGTTCATAAGCCAAAGCTTATTATACTAGATGAGCCAACTGTAGCAGTTGATCCCCAGAGTAGAAATAAAATTCTTGAGGGAATTCAGCAGTTAAATAAAGAGGGAGCAACCATAATTTATACCTCGCACTATATGGAAGAGGTGGAGCAAATCTGTAACAATATTGCAATTATAGATAAAGGAAAGGTAGTTGCCCAGGGTAATAAGGAAGAGCTAAAGGCAATGATATCAATAGGAGAGAGGATTTCCATTGAGACATACCAGATTACAGAAGAGCAGATAATTATGATTAGGGAGATGCAAAATGTTATTTCGGTTACATATGAGGACAACCAACTGGAGATAAAATCAGGAAGAGGAAAGAACAACCTGTTACAGGTACTGCATTTTATGGAAAGTAGTAATATAGATTTCGGAAAGGTGTTTACACAGCTACCAACATTAAATGATGTTTTCCTTGAAATCACAGGTAAGGAATTAAGAGACTAGAAAGGTGGTAAGAAAATGATATTTCAATTATATAGATCAAGGCTAAAATGTCTGCTTAGGAGTAAAGAGAATTTGTTTTGGACTTATGCATTTCCGATAGCTCTTGCTACCTTGTTTTACTTTGCCTTTACCAATATGCTTACATCAAGTGATCTTAAAACTATAAATATTGCATATGTGCATGCCCATGAAGTACAGGATGAAAATGCAATGAATTATTTAGAGGATGTATTAGAAGCAGCAGAGATATCTGAGGGGCTTCCATTATTTAATATAAGAAATTCCAATATTGAAGAAGCAAGTAATGCCCTTGAGGAAGATGAGATTGTTGCTTATATAGTTGGCGGCGAGGAAGTAAAGATATTTGTAAAAGGAAATGGTATAAGTGAGACTATAGTTAAATCATTTATTGACAGCTATAATAGGTCGACCTATGCTATCCAAGAAATTCTTATAAAGAACCCAGATGCTTTAAGCCAGGGGTTACTGGATGATGTCATGGATTATAAAAGTTTTACTACTGAGGTAAAGAGCGGTGTGGAACCTGATGTAGTATTAATCTACTTTTATTCATTATTGGCCATGTCTTGTCTAATGGTAGCTAACGGGGGACTGGATGAGGTAGTAAATGTCCAAGGAAATAGATCCAGTCGTGGAGCTAGAATAAATGTAGCACCGATTCACAAAATGAAGCTACTTCTTATAAATATGTTAGCAGCCTTAACTACTTCTACTGGTAGCATCGCTCTAGTGCTACTTTATATGATAAAGATATTAGGTATAAACTTTGGAAATCATTTGCCCCAACTGATTCTGGCATGTATTATTGGTGAAATAATGGGGCTTTTTATAGGAGCAGTAGTTGGAGTTTGGGTAAATAAAAGCACTGGTGTACAGGGCGCCATAACAACATCAATTATTATGATTGGTTCATTTCTCTCTGGCATGATGTTTGTAGATATGAAGTATCTTGTAGTAAAAAACGCTCCAATACTGTCATATATTAATCCGGTGAATCTTGTATCAGACTCCTTCTATAGCCTGTATTATTATGATAATTTTGATCGTTTCTATATGAATATTGGAATACTGCTTATTATGGTTGTAGTATTGGGTGTCGCATCCTATCTTGGCTTAAGGAGGAAAAGCTATGCAAGTATTTAAGACATATTTTAAATTAATGAAGAAGAAATCAACCGCTCTGATTTTGTATGGAATCATGTTTATTGCCATTACGCTTTTTGTTACCTTCTTTGTACTTGGAGACAATAGTAAGGAATTTTCTATAAGTAGGGTTCCTGTGCTACTTATAAATAATGATGGTGAAAATGAATTTGTTGAAGCATTTACATCCTATCTTGAAGGATATGTGAAATTCATTGATATAGAGGATAGTGAAGGGGCCAGAAAGGATGCTTTATTCTATAATGAAGTGAGTTATATATTAACAATACCAAAGGGCTTTACCGAAGGATTACTTGGTGGAGAAGAGATTATGCTTATTAAGGAGATTCAACCTTATAAGATGGAGTCTGTACAATCAGTTGATAGTGCAATCGACAATTATTTAAATATGGCAAGGATTTATATTAAATATAATACAGGACTTGAAATAACTGAGCTTACTGACTTCTTAAGAATGAACAATATACCGGAAACCGAGGTAATAATTAACTCAGGCAAGAAAAAGACCATAGATGCAGCAGAATTTAATATCTATTTCTTTAACTATTTGGGCTATATTATGATTGTGTGCTTTATTCTAAGTATTAGCACTGTTATGATGTCATTTCACAGCTTGGAGATTAGAAGAAGACAGTTTGCTTCTCCTGTATCATCGAGACGGTTTAATATACAGCTTATACTCGCTAACCTGATGTTCGTCTTGGCTTATCTTCTCATATTTATCATAGTTGGATACCTAACTAATCCGTTTAGTAAGCTTAACCCTGGCCTTGTACTAATTTGGATAAATGCCGTGGTTTTTGCCCTGGTTGTCCTTTGCATCAGCTACCTTATTGGCATTACTGTCAAGGGAAAAAATGCTGTACAGGCATTATCGACAGCATTGTCCTTAGGACTTGCGTTTCTAAGTGGAATGTTTGTACCACAAGAATTTCTAGGAACCTCAGTTATGAGAGTAGCTAGCTTTTTACCCTCATATTGGTATGTTAGGGCTAACAATACTATAGGAAGATTATCCAATTACAGTATAAAGAATCTTACCCCTGTATTTCAGTATATGGCAATTCAAATTGGATTTGTTGCTGTGCTCTTAGCCCTTATTCTAGTGGCTGCCAAGAGAAAGAGACAGGTCGCTACGTAAATGCAGTGCCAGACAAGCAATCTGTTGTGAACCTGTACTTGGCACCAGTTGTGACCAGCTGTAATTCGGTACCAGGTACCGATTCACAATTCTGAATGGTACCTGGTACCGCTCAGAACAATTGTTCGAAAAGTTATTGACTTAACTCTTCCGGTTTGGTATAATCTTAACAGAACAACCGTTTGGAAACTGGAGGAATATGATGGTTATACAAGAAGGTATGTCAATCCAAAAGAAACTAGAGATTTTATCCGATGCTGCAAAATATGACGTGGCATGTACCTCCAGCGGTGTAGACCGTAAGGGGAACGGGTCCGGTATGGGTAATAGTCTAGCCAGTGGGATTTGTCATACCTTTTCTGCTGATGGAAGATGTATTTCACTACTTAAGATTCTTTTTACTAATGAATGCATATTCGATTGCAAATACTGCCTTAACCGTTCCTCCAATGATGTGGTTCGGGCCTCCTTTACTCCTCAGGAGGTTTGTGAGTTAACTATGGAATTTTACCGGAGGAATTATATTGAAGGGTTGTTTTTAAGCTCTGGAATTATGGTAAGTCCAAACCATACGATGGAGCTAATTTTTGATGCATTGAGAATGCTTCGGGAAGATTATAAATTTAATGGATACATTCATTGCAAGGCGATTCCAGGGACGGACCCGGCATTAGTTGAAGCAGTGGGATGGTACGCAGATAGGATGAGTGTAAATCTGGAGCTTCCCACAGCAAGCAGTCTGAAGCAGTTGGCACCTCACAAGAGCAGAAAGAATATTCTTAAGCCAATGCGTCAGATTCAGCTTAGAAGAGAAAGTAATAATGAATACCTGGGCATATATGACGGGAGACAACATATTAACAGCAAGTTTATTACAAAGAATGAAGACTTATCGAATGTAAGGCAGTTAGGTCTGAGTGATAAGAACTCCAGTAGAGCAGATTCGGGACTAGACTTAATATGTAGTAAAGATAACTTACAGTCATCTAAAAGTAGTATTACACCATTTAGTAAATCACCCTATATTAAGCGAAGATATGTCCCTGCTGGGCAAAGTACTCAGATGATTATTGGTGCTACAAAGGAAAGTGATTTTAATATAATGTCTGTAACAGAAGCTTTATATGATAATTTTGACTTAAAGAGGGTGTTCTATTCCGCTTTTGTTAATGTTAATCAGGACAGTCTTATGCCTATTACACAGGATGGACCACCTCTTCTAAGAGAACATCGCTTGTACCAAGCAGATTGGCTAATGCGTTTTTATGGATTTAGGATTGCCGAGCTTTTGAATGAGGAAAAGCCTAACTTTAATGTGCTTTTAGATCCAAAGTGTGATTGGGCACTTAGGAATTTGGAGCATTTTCCAGTGGAGGTTAATAAGGCAGATTATTATACCCTCCTTAGAGTTCCGGGCATCGGAGTTCGTTCGGCTCGTAAGATTATTGCTGCCAGGAAAGGTGCAGTCCTTGATTTTAAAGCTTTAAAGACATTGGGAATTGTATTAAAAAGAGCAGTATATTTTATTACCTGTAATGGCAGGATGATGTATCCGATTAAGGTTGAGGAAGATTTTATCACTAGAGAACTTTTGTCTCTAAAGGATAGGCTTCCCTTTGGAATTGATAAGGATATCACTTATAGGCAGACATCTTTATTCGATGATGTGGCCTTTCAGCCCAATGATGAGTTTTTACTACAAGAAACTTCAAACGGATAGAGAGGATTATGGAGGAGCCTATGAATTCTATTAAAATTTTTATTTGTGAAAATAGTATTGATGGTATTTTTACTGCAATATACCAGGCTTGGAACTCTGGATATGGACATGCTAATGTCAAGATTGAAGAACAGTGTGATAAGAATAATTATTCAAATATACAGTTGTTTTCAGATTACATTTTTGTTAATACTGATTATGAACAAGCAATAAAGGTGTCTAGGTCAATTAAGAAGAAGATATCCTCTGAGATTTATGAGATGGTATGCAGAGTTGCCTTATCTAGTTTTCAGGGAAAAGGAGATTTAATATATAGGTTTTTGATTCTTGGGTTTCACCTTGGAAAAAGTATTGTGGACCATCTAAGTAACCAGGTAGTAAATAATATTTATAGAATAAATCAATCAGTAAATAATGAGGTTCATCATTTATTAGGATTTATTCGATTTTCTGAGCAAGCCAATGGAGTACTAATGTCAATTATAAATCCAAAAAACAATGTTGTATCATTGGTAACACCTCACTTTGTAGATAGACTCCCCATGGAAAAATTCATAATTATTGATAAAAATAGAAATATCTGCTCTCTTTATATCCCAGGTAGATCCTGGATTATGGCAGAGCTTCCTGATATAGATTCAAATTACAGCAATATGGTAGTGGATGAGCAAGATGAGTATAATGATTTATGGAAAGTCTTTTTTGAAAATATTGCAATTAAGGAGCGTATTAATCCCAAGCTTCAAAGAAATAATCTTCCGATTCGTTTCAGAAAGGATATGACAGAGTTTATTTAAATGTATTGGAATACGAAATCTGAATATTAAGTATGTATAAATCATTATAGTAGGTGAGATACTAAGTGAGTAAAACTAATTAATAACATTAGGAGGAGTATCCATGAAAAAGAGATTAAGCATACTTATCGCTTTATGCTGTGTCCTAGCTTTTGCCTTTACAGCATGTGCTGATAATGATGGAGATACTAAAAATCCTGCCGGGAACAATACCACTGATAAAAACAATAACGATGACACCGATGATAATACAATAGGTGGCAACGGTGGAGTTAATAGCGGCGGAACAACAGGAAACACAACTGGCGGAACAAACAATGGTACAAATGGTGGAACAACAGGAGGCACAAACGGTGGAACGACAGGAGGAAATACCGGTGGCACGACCGGTGGAAATACCAATGGAACGACCGGTGGAACTACCGGTGGAACTACCGGCGGAACAACAGGAGGCACCACAGGTGGAACAACTGGCGGCACAACAACAACTCCTTAGGGTATAGTAATTGTAAACTATAAGAGAAAACAAGAATCCTTCCGGTATTTTATTCCGGAAGGATTTGTAATAATTGTATAATATTTAGGCGTCTAGTAGATTAGTTAATTTGCTAAATGATTAAGGGAACAATTTTTACAAATTCCTGAGATTTGAAATTTATGATCCTTTATTATAAAGCCTTCTGCTTCAATAGAATCTTCTAGCTCTCTAATTGGACAGGATGGAAGAGTATAAAACTTCTTGCATTCGTGACATACTATAAAATGTGAATGCTCCTGATCATTTCCCTTATATAAATAAAATATTTCATTTTCATCAAAATGGAACTTCTCAATTAAATTCAGCGAAGTTAACTGATCAATATTACGATATATTGTCGATTTTGCAATTCGCGGAAGTTTATCTATAATTTTATTATAAATATCATTTATTGATATTGGACGATCAGTTTCTTTTAATATTGATATTATCATTTGTTTTTGCTTTGTAATTCTACCTCGCATCTTTTCACCTTCTTGATTGTTGCTACTACTATGGTCTATGCAAATTATAGTATACATCTTTTTATAGCCTGATTCAAGTATGGAAAATCTAAATCATCATTGTGAGAATTGAGAATCATCGTTGAGACAAAGACTTTTTATCAAGAAGCTTTTCAAATATTAATCCAGTAAAAAACCATGCTGGAGCATAATCAAAACGTATTACTCCCTTAACATTATATTTCGCTTTGCTATAATCCCAAGGACATGCTCTATATTTCTTCAGAATAACACCAGTAACGTACTCTGTAAGATATATTAAAAATGCGTATATACCTCCTCGTAAAAGCGCATTTCTGTTTTTTAGTTTTGAGCAAATAGGCGATAAACAAGCAGCCATACCATATATAGGGAACATCCATATTGAGGTGTGACAGGAAAGAGTTCTATCGTTTTTACGCCATTTTTTAATAGAGCTTAATCCGGTCCAAAAGCATTCAAGGCACCACCCACATAACCCACACATCATGAAATTGCTTATATTTTTTTTCTTCATAAATATAGTATCTGATTAATATAGGCTTCCTATACATTGTAAGTTATATCCAAGGATAACATCGATATATATATAAAAGATAAATTATTAATAAAAAAAGTGTTATATATATTATTTGCTGGATTTTTCTATTCAATTATCCTATAATTGATTTAATATTTAAAAATACAAGAATGATGTTAATGAAAAAGAGGCTAAACACATGAATAGTAACCAAAAATATATAATAACAAGAAAAGAAATGCTTGCGGGTTCAATTGTTTTAATGGATGTTAAAGCTCCTAGGGTTGCGGCACATTGCTACCCAGGACAGTTTGTAATAATTATTGCAGATGAAAGAGGAGAACGTATTCCACTAACAATCTGTGATTATGACAGAGATGAAGGCACTGTTACTATAGTTTTTCAGACTTTAGGAAAATCAACTCAATTACTGGCTGAATATGAAGAGGGAGAAGCATTTAAAGATTTTACAGGTCCTCTTGGGCAACCTTCAGAGCTAGTCAATATGACAAAGCAGGATATTAGCAATAAGAAGATACTTTTTGTTGCCGGGGGAGTAGGGACTGCTCCCGTATATCCTCAGATTAAGTGGATGCGTGAAAACGGGCTTGAAGCAGATTGTATAATTGGGGCAAGAAATAAGGATCTTATTATTCTTGAAGAGAGAATGAAGCAGTATGCTAAAAATGTATATATCACAACTGATGACGGCTCTTATGGTATGAAGGGTAATGTTAATGATTGTATAAAGCATTTAATAAATGATCTGGGGTTAAAGTATGATATAATTGTAGCTATAGGCCCTATGATTATGATGAAATATGTATGCATACTCACAAAAGAGCTTGGTATAAAGACTATAGTAAGTATGAATCCAATTATGGTAGATGGAACTGGCATGTGTGGAGCATGTAGGCTTACAATAGATAATGAAGTTAAATTTGCCTGTGTAGATGGGCCCGAGTTTGATGGACATTTAGTGAATTTTGATGAGGCTATAATGCGTCTTTCAATGTATAAGTCAGCAGAAGGCAAGAAGATACTTCGTGAGAGAGAAGGGGATACCCATCATCATAAGGGCTGTGAATGCCACGATCAATAACTAGGAGGATATGATTATTGTGGATGTATTAAAGAAGGTACCTGTTAGAGAACAGGATCCAGGTATAAGAAGTACTAATTTTGAAGAGGTATGCCTGGGTTATAATATAGATGAAGCTTCATTAGAGGCTACTCGTTGTATTCAGTGCAAGAATCCAAAATGTGTACAGGGATGTCCTGTATCCATAGATATACCAGGATTCATTAAAGAAGTTGTTAATAAAGATATTAAAGAAGCTTATCAGGTAATTAATAAGTATTCTGCTCTTCCTGCTATATGTGGAAGGGTGTGTCCACAGGAATCCCAGTGCGAGAAGTTATGTATCCGTGGTATTAAAGGGGATCCTGTATCTATAGGAAAGCTGGAACGTTTTGTTGCTGATTGGGCTAGAGAGAATAACATTAAACCTATACCTTCGGAGAAGAAGAATGGAATAAAGGTAGCTATTATCGGATCAGGACCTGCGGGATTAACCTGTGCTAAGGAAATGGCTGAGCTTGGTTATGAAGTGACTATATTTGAAGCTCTTCATGAACCCGGTGGTGTATTAGTATACGGAATTCCTGAGTTTAGGCTTCCTAAAAAGGCAGTAGTAAAACCCGAGATAGAGAATGTTAAGGCATTAGGAGTAAAGATTGAGACTAATGTAATTGTGGGCAAATCAGTAACCATTGATGAGCTTATGAGTGAGGAAGGATTTGAAGCAGTTTTTATAGGTTCTGGAGCGGGGCTACCTAAATTTATGGGCATTCCTGGCGAGAATGCTAACGGTGTGTTTTCTGCCAATGAATATCTTACAAGAAGCAATCTAATGAAAGCATTTGATGATAATTATGATACTCCTATTATAACCGGTAAGAGGGTTGCTGTTGTTGGCGGTGGTAATGTGGCAATGGATGCTGCTAGAACAGCACTAAGATTAGGAGCAGAGGTTACAATTGTATATAGAAGGAGTGAAGCTGAGCTTCCAGCAAGGATTGAGGAGGTACACCATGCCAAGGAAGAAGGTCTGCATTTTCAGCTATTAACAAATCCCAAAGAGATATTAGTTAATGAAAATGGTTGGGTAAAAGGTATGCGTTGTGTTAGAATGGAGTTGGGAGAAGAGGACCAATCAGGAAGAAGAAGACCTGTGGAGGTTGCAGATTCTGATTTTATAATGGAGCTGGATTCAGTTATTATGTCGCTTGGAACTAGTCCCAATCCTTTGATTTCTACTACAACAAAAGGTCTTGTAAGTAATAAGTACGGTTGTATAGTTACAGATGAATCCACAGGATTGACATCTAGGGAAGGCATATTTGCGGGAGGAGATGCTGTAACAGGAGCTGCTACAGTTATTTTAGCTATGGGAGCCGGTAAGGATGCAGCTAAGGCAATGAATCAATACTTAATATCAAAGAAATCATAAGAAAATACTGATTCAATGGAGGATTTATGGGCGAATTATTAAATGCAATTATTATTGTAATAGTTATTGCTGTTGTTGCAATACTATTATTGATTATTGTTGTTTTTAGACTAAGTAAAGCTAGGCAAAAGCTTATTGAATCTAATAAAAAAAATGAAAAAACATCCTTGGATTATATTGAAATGGAGTCTTTGTATCAGACTACTCTTAAATCTTATAATGAACTTAATATCCTCTATAATGATTTGTATAAAAATAGAGAGAGTATAAAGAAGCTTGCGTATACGGATTATTTAACTGAGTTACCTAATCGAATTGCATTTACTGAGATGCTGGAACATATTATGTTAACACTTCGTAGCGATGAAATTATTGGATTTATGGATATAGATATTGATAATTTTAAGAATATTAATGATACTCTTGGCCATTCATATGGGGATGAATTGTTGATTGATGTTACCCATAGGCTTAGGCAGGTTATGGATGAGAATGATTATTTGGCCCGGATTGGAGGAGATGAATTCGTAATTCTCACACAGAATCTAGAGGATATGGTCTCCTATGAGGAGAAGATTAAGAAGGTTAGTAATGTTTTCAAATTTCCATTTGTGTTGTCAACTAAGGAATATTTTATTACGGTAAGTATTGGAGTGGCATTTGCACCTAAGGATGGTAAAACCGCTCAGGCCATAATTAAAAACGTAGATTCTGCCATGTATGTAGCTAAGGCTAACGGAAAAAATGTCTATGCATACTTTGAGCCTGCTTTTAATCAGATGCTTACAGATAAGATTGAATTGCAATCCGAGCTTCGGGGTGCTATTGAAAAGAAAGAATTTATACTTTTCTATCAAGCTCAGATGGACATTGTAAGTAAAAAGATTATAGGATTTGAGGCTTTGATTCGATGGAATCATCCCGATAAGGGGTTATTAAATCCAGCTGATTTTATATACTTGGCTGAGGAATCCGGCTTGATTGTACCAATAGGAAAGTGGGTGCTTCGTTCGGCATGTCTTCAATTAAAAGAATGGTCAGATAAGGGACATAATGATATTAATATGGCTGTTAATTTATCTGCAAGGCAATTTAAGGATAAGGATTTTGTACCGATGGTATGTAATATAATAGAACAAACAGGTATTGACCCCAAAAGGCTTGAATTGGAGATAACAGAATCAGTTGCATTAGAGGATTTGGATTATACGATTCAAACAATTAAAGAACTAAAGGAAATAGGCGTAAGCTTTTCTCTGGATGATTTTGGCACAGGCTATTCGTCCATGAGTTATCTTAAGCGTCTACCTATTAACAACCTAAAGATAGATAAGAGTTTTCTTGATACAGTGATGGATGATACCAGCGATCAGAAAATTATTCAAGCAATTATATGTTTAGCTAAAAGCTTGGACCTTCATGTTATTGCAGAAGGGGTAGAACGGACTGAGCAGGAGTTATTTTTACAAGAATCAGATTGTAGAAAGGCCCAGGGCTTCTTATATAGTAAGCCAGTGCCAAGTGATAAAGCAGAAGAGTTTCTATTAGATATGGAATCCTCCTACTAATCCTATACATAAAATCCGGGTGATGCAAAATGAAAGCTACAAGTCTAAAGAAAATATTTCTTCTGATACAATTATTATTGTTTATAGTGTTTATTATATTAGATGTTATTGGTGGTAATGTATTATTATCAAGCAGTTTAAAATTTACAGTAATTGTTCTTTGTCTCCTATATGTTATAATCAATAAGAATAAAAACCATACTAGACAATACTTATATCTGCTCTATGCTTTAACTTTTACAGTGGTATCAGATATATTGTTATTGTTTTCAGATTATTATTTATTTGGAGTCATAACTTTTGTGTTAGCTCAGCAATTATATGGAATGCGTATATCAGCTATGGGTAATAGCAGAAAAAAACCTATAAGGGATTTACTTGTAAGAGTTCTATATCAGTCAATAGCCAGTATTATTGTAGGCATAATATTATGGCGGATGAATCTTACAGTAAATGCCTTATTATTGGTAAGTGTATTTTATTTTTTGAGTATCTGTGTCAATGTAATGGGAAGTCTGAAGCTTTTTACCCATTATCGGGAGAGAAGAGATATAAGATACTTTACATGTGGACTAATCTTGTTTTTAATCTGCGATATTAATGTAGGCCTATTTAATATGTCAGAATTTTTAGCTATGGGGCCAAGATATGAGCTGATATATCAAGCTGCCTCTATACTAATGTGGGCATTTTATGCACCTTCTCAGGTATTGATTGCCCTAAGTGGTGATACTATTTAGCAAAAAGTCACAATAAAACTATAAATTATCATGTAAAAAGATGTAAAAGAATGCTTGCTTTTGGCAAGCTTTTTTGATATAATCGTTTATATCATTCTAGGTTCTGTCATTGGCAGACATCATGTTCACTATTTATTCTTTTATACAATCATTTCGTTGTATAATTTTACAAAATTCTTTTAAACCCCAGAAAAGTAATATTAATAATGATAAGGAGGAATACGATTCATGCAAAATGCAGTAAAAGAAGAAGTATTAGATTATACTTCGTTTGTTAGTCTTGTGAAGGAAAAGATTATTGAGAGGATGGGACAGGGCTATAGTATTAAGATGTACAAGGTGATTAAGAATAATTCTCTTGAACTTGACTGTCTTGCTGTACTTAAGGAAGGAGCTAACTGCTCTCCAAACATTTATCTTAATGCCTATTATGAATCATTCATAGAGGGAACGTCCATGGCAGAGATTATTGACCGACTTTGTATGATTTATACACACAGTGATGTTCCTGTTATACAAGAGGACTTTGAGTTTTCTCTGGAGCTTATGAAACCATATATTTTTTTTCGTTTGGTAAGCCTTGAAAAGAATAAAAAGCTTCTTACACAAGTACCTCACACTACTTTTTTGGATCTTGCTATAACCTTTCATTGTCTAGTGAAAAATGTAGAGGAAGGTATAGGTAGCATCCGTATAACTAATGAACATATGGATTTATGGGATATAGGTCTAGATGAGCTAAAGGATCTGGCATTTGATAACACAAAGACACTATTTCCTCCAGTTATAAAAACAATGGAAGATGTAATTAGTGGACTTCTATTTGATGCTAATATTGATAATATTGATATTGATCAACATATGGAACCATTATATCCAATGTACATACTTTCCAATGAGAAGGGAATCAATGGAGCATCCTGTCTCTTGTATAATGATGTAATCAGGGATTTCTCTAAGATATTAAAATCAGATTTATATATTTTACCCAGTAGTATACATGAAATTATTCTAGTGCCTATGGATAATTTAAAGAATAAAGAAAATTTTACCAGTATGGTTGCAGAGATTAATATGTCTCAGGTGCCATTTGATGAGGTGCTGTCTGATCATGTATATATATACTCTAGGGAGAGGGATGCTATTACTATATAATATATATTGTAATAAAATTAATGGATTTAAGTAATTTCATATATTTTAGGCATTGATTATTTTTGTAAAAACATATAGTATAATGGTAGATTTTCATTATATTGTATTGTTTTATTGATACGGTATAAGGAGTTTTTGTTTTTATGATTCAAAAGGGGGATTACATGAAAGTCTTTATATCATATGCTTCTGAAAATATAAAAATAGCTAATAAAGTATGTGAATTTCTGGAGAAAAATAATAAATCCTGTTGGATTGCACCACGTAATATTATAGCAGGTAAGGAGTATGGTGAAGAAATTATTAGGGGAATAGAGCAAAGCGATGCTTTGGTACTGATTTTTTCAAATCATGCTAACAATTCACAGCATGTGCATCGTGAGGTTGAGCGGGCTGTGGGTAAAAAGATACCGATTATAGTTTACAAGATAGATGATACTATTCCGACAAAATCTCTAGAATATTTTCTCTTGAGTACTCAATACCTTGATGCCACAACCCATTGTAAAGCAACTATGCAAGCACTAGATGGAAGTCTTGATTTGATATATGGTGCAGTAGTTGAAGAGAGTGAAACTGAGAATAGTTTTATCATATCAAAAAAGCGTGTATGGTTTGAGCGTAATAAAATTACAATCTTGCTAGGGGCTATTGCCATAGGTGTATTCTCAATAGCAGTGGTCTTGTATTTTAATGGCAATAGTAGAGGAAAATACAAGATGGATGATATTGAAGCTAGTAAGGAGCTTGATAGCAATGAAGAAAGCTATGTAGATAATCCGGAGGAGAAGGATAAAAACACACCTATAGATAGTTTTGATCAAGTTAAAGATAATGGGGATGACACTAATAACTTAGTGACAGCAGATATAGAGGGTAATATTGTAGATAATACAGATAATACAGA
>CAZMYP010000018.1:0-7514 GCA_964570535.1 uncultured Herbinix sp. | reverse complement strand
ACTTAGTGACAGCAGATATAGAGGGTAATATTGTAGATAATACAGATAATACAGAAGATACAGAAGATACTGCTAATATAGAGGATTCGAACAAGCCTACGATTCCCGCTACCCCCCCAGTAGATAACACAGATGCTTCATCTAATAATAATCAGTCGGAGGATGACAAATCATCTATAACTGATAATCTTAATATGCCAGAGGTTATTAATGATCCTATTTCAGCTATAGCTCAATTTGAAGAGGGTGATTATATAAAGTTTGGCCGTTACTATCCCAAGGGTTACACTAAGGAGAATAATGACGGTGAAATAAGTTGGGTAATTACTAAGAGTGATAGTGAAAGTGGAGAATTAACTCTTGTTTCTGAATATATTCTCGATATACTACCTTATGATACAGCAGAAAGCGGTATTTTTGACAAGGACAAGGAGGGTAATTCCTATGATAGAAATTTACTTGATACCTACTCCCCTGAAAAACTTGTAGAATTTCGCGGAAATAGTGACTGGGAGAAATCTAATATTCGTACCTGGCTTAATTCTGATGCAGCTACTGTGACTTATAAAGATAGTGCTCCAGTAGATAGTGCTAGTGATGAATATGCTAATGGTTATAAGGGGAATAGTGGGTTCTTGCATGATTTTACTAAAAGAGAGCTGGATGTTATTCAGTTTAGTAAAATTAAGACCCCATCAAATGTATTGGATGAGCCTTCAAATATAGGTTTTTCTTTACAAAAGGGTTTGTTATCTGACCTTGAAGATGTCAATATGAAGAATGTAGTTAATAAAACGACCAAAGATAGGGCGTTTTTGTTATCAATATCAGAGGTAAAGGAATATGTTGATAAAGGAATATTTCAACCCTTTACCAAGCCTACTACCTCAGCCCTAGCCAGTGATGACAGTCCATGGTTGAAGATTTTTGAAGCTGACAAAGGTGATGCTAATTATTTATGGGCTACTCGTACACCTTTAGAGGGATACCCCCATTTAGTTGTAGTTATAGGGACTGGTAATAATGACATTGACTTCAATAATTATTGGGCAGCTATTTCGGGTCATGGTATACGTCCTGCCATGGTTATTAAACCCATTGATTTTAGTTTCAATGGTAATGGCACTTCTGCAGATCCATATATAATTAATTTTAATTAATAGATTTGTATTTAATAAATAGAACATATTGGAGGTTAAGCTATTATGAAACTGAATGAATTATTGGCCTTTAACCAGATTGTTATTCAATGTCATGATAATCCAGATGCAGATTCAATAGCCACGGCATTTGGACTTTATAAGTATCTATTGGCACATGGCAAAAACCCTAGAATATTATATTCTGGTAAAAGGGAAATTACCAAAAGTAATCTTGTTCTTATGGTGAAGGAGCTTAATATTCCAATTCAGCATGTAGAAAGCCTTGATAAACCTGAGATTCTAGTTACAGTAGACTGTCAGTATGGAGAAGGTAATGTTACTAGGTTTGAAGCCGATATAATTGCCATAATAGATCATCATAGGGACTGTGGTAAGATTGTTGATTTTAAAGAAATACGTTCCAATTATGCCAGCTGTTCAACTGTTTTGTATGCAATGCTACTAGAAGAAAGATTTGATATAAATAGTGATAAAAAGTTATCGACAGCTCTTTATTATGGCCTTTACTCTGATAGCAATAGCTTTGGTGAGATTAAGCATCCATTTGATATGGACTTAATTGAGGATTTAATAATTGATGATAATATTCTTGAACAATTAAAAAACAATAATTTTTCCCTGCAAGAGCTAGAAACTGCAGGAATTGCCCTTATAAGGAGCATTTTTGATGAGGATGGCCGTTTTGCTGTAGTCAAGGCAAATCCTTGTGATCCTAATATTTTGGGGCTAATCAGTGACCTGGTCTTGCAGGTGGACTGTATTGATTGCTGTATTGTTTACTGTGAAATGGATGGCAATTATAAGCTTTCTGTTCGAAGCTGCCTTAGAGATGCACGGGCTAATGATATTGCTATGTATATTACAGACGGTATCGGAAATGGTGGAGGACACAAGAAAAAAGCTGGTGGCTACATTAAAGGAATCAAATATTATGAGCTACATAAAAATATTAGCTTAGAAAACTATTTATTGAATAGTATGATAGCTTACTTTTCTAGCTACATAGTTATAGATAACAAAAAGTATAAGTTTGATTTGACTACTACAAAAAAGTACAAAAAAAAGCCAATTACTTTAGGCTATGTAAAGTCTGTGGATATCGAGCCTGCTAATACAAAATTAATAATTCGTACTTTGGAGGGTGATGTAAACATATGCACAGGAGATGACATATATATTATGATCGGGATTAATGGTGAAAGTTATCCAATTAGTAGATATAGTCTTTTTAATAATTACATGGTTATGGATGAACCATATTATGCAGAGGTAGACTACCCACCTAAGGCAAAAAATTGTACCACTGGTGAGTCTAAAGAGATATTACGCTTTGCCAAATGTTGCATACCTACAAGTAAGGCTATTATATATGCTAAGCAACTTGATAAAACTACAAAGGTATTTTCAAAATGGGATTATGAGGATTATATGCTTGGTAATGCAAATGATTATATTGCATGTAATGATGAAGACGTCCAGGATTTGTATATAATCAATGAAGAAATCTTTAAAAAAACCTATGAACCATTATAAACTACTTAAATTTTCAATACATATAAGTATTTTATGAGATCATAGTACATTTTGTTAAATAATAAACATTTATTATTTCATTATTTTTAATAATGTGCTATAATAATTAATTGATGAATGTAAACAATATTTGAGAGGAAAATACCCTCAATTTTGTTTGTATAAAATTTAAGGAGGACATTTCAATGGCAAGGAAAATGAAAACAATGGATGGTAATAATGCAGCAGCTCATGTTTCTTATGCATTTACTGATGTTGCAGCAATCTATCCGATTACCCCGAGCTCAGTAATGGCAGAAGTAACTGATGTATGGTCAGCTGCAGGTAGAAAGAATATTTTTGGGCAAGAGGTTAAAGTTGTTGAGATGCAGTCTGAAGCAGGTGCAGCTGGTACTGTTCACGGATCTTTAGCAGCCGGAGCATTAACTACTACTTATACTGCATCACAGGGTTTATTATTGATGATACCAAATCTTTATAAAATCGCTGGTGAACTGCTTCCGGGTGTGTTTCACGTATCTGCTCGTGCATTGGCAAGCCATGCATTATCTATATTTGGAGATCATTCCGATGTATATGCATGCCGCCAGACTGGTAGTGCAATGTTATGTAGTACCAATCCCCAGGAGGTTATGGATTTAGGAGCAGTTGCCCATATGGCAGCTATTAAGGGGAAATTACCCTTCATACATTTCTTTGACGGTTTTAGAACTTCTCATGAGATCCAAAAGATCGAAATGTGGGATTATGAGGATCTGAAGGACATGGTTGATATGGATGCTATCGATGATTTTCGTCGTAAATCTTTAAATCCTGAGCGCCCAATACTTCATGGTTCAGCACAGAATCCTGACGTATTCTTCCAAGCAAGAGAAGCTTGTAATACATATTATGAAGCAATTCCTAGTATCGTAGAAGAGTATATGGATAAGGTCAATGCAAAGCTTGGTACTGATTATAAACTCTTTAATTATTATGGTCCAGAAGATGCTGAACAAGTTATCATCGCAATGGGTTCTGTAAATGATACCATTGAAGAGACTATTGATTTCCTAAATGCTAATGGACAGAAGGTTGGTCTTGTAAAGGTTCGTTTATATAGACCTTTCTGTGCAGATCGTCTTCTTGAGGCTATTCCTTCTTCTGTTAAGAAGATATCCGTATTGGACAGGACGAAAGAGCCTGGTTCTATAGGAGAGCCTTTATATCTAGATGTTGTAACAGCTCTTAAGGGAACCAAGTTTGAAAGCATCCCTGTATTCAATGGCCGTTATGGTCTGGGATCAAAGGATACTACACCAGAACAGATAATATCAGTATATAACAATACTGAGAAGCAGACATTTACTATTGGTATTAAGGATGATGTTACTAATCTATCCCTTGATACTGATAATATTTCTTATACAAATCCTGAAGGCACCATTAACTGCAAGTTCTGGGGTCTAGGAGCAGATGGTACTGTAGGTGCCAATAAAAACTCAATCAAGATTATCGGTGATCATACAGATATGTATGCTCAGGCATATTTTGATTATGATTCCAAAAAATCCGGTGGTGTTACCATGTCCCACTTGAGATTTGGAAAGAAACCTATTAAATCTACATACCTCATAGCTAAAGCTGATTTTGTGGCATGCCACAACCCTTCATATGTAAGAAAATACAACATGGTTCAGGAAATTAAGGATGGTGGTAAGTTCTTACTGAACTGCGGTTGGACTATGGAGGAGCTAGAAGCCCACTTACCTGGTCAGGTAAAACGCTATTTAGCTGAGCATAATATTAAGCTATACACAATAGATGGAATATCCATCGGTAGAGAGATCGGTCTTGGTGGTCGTATCAATACAGTTCTACAGGCAGCATTCTTTAATCTAGCAAATATTATACCTGCTGACGAAGCTGTTAAGTATATGAAGGATGCAGCAACTGCTTCTTACAGCAAAAAGGGAGAAGCTATTGTAGCAATGAACCATGCAGCAATTGATCGTGGTATTACTGATGTGAAGGAAGTTAAGATTCCTGAGAATTGGAAGAATGCTAGTGATGAGGAATTACATGCTAAGGCTACTAAAGGCCGTAAGGAAGTTGTTGACTTTGTTAATAATATTCTTACTCCTGTAGTTGCTCAGCGTGGTAATGAGCTTCCTGTATCAGCATTTCTTGAGAATGCTAATGGTTCACTACCTCAGGGCTCTTCAGCATACGAGAAACGTGGTATTGCAGTAGATGTTCCTAACTGGGTTCCAGAAAATTGTATTCAATGTAATTTCTGTTCATATGTCTGTCCACATGCAGTAATTCGCCCTGTGGCTATGACAAAGAATGAGGCAGCTAATGCCCCTGAAGGAATGAAGAAGGTTCCTATGACAGGTATGCCTGAGATGGAATTTGCAATTTCAGTTTCTGTTTTGGATTGTACTGGATGTGGATCCTGTGCTAATGTATGTCCTGGAAGAAAGGGCGAGAAGGCACTGGTTATGACTCCTCTAGAAGAGAAGCTTGGAGAGCAGAAAATCTTTGACTATGGTTTCTCCCTAGAAGAAAAACCTGAAGTTAATGAGAAGTTTAAGGATATAACAGTTAAGGGCAGCCAATTTAAACAGCCACTATTAGAGTTCTCAGGAGCATGTGCAGGCTGTGGTGAAACACCATATGCTAAGCTTGTAACACAGTTGTTTGGTGAAAGAATGTTTATTGCCAATGCAACTGGATGTACATCTATCTGGGGTGGTTCCATGCCTTCAACACCATATACAGTATCAAAGAATGGCAGAGGACCAGCTTGGGCTAACTCGCTGTTCGAAGATAATGCAGAGTTTGGATATGGTATGATGCTTGCTCAGCAGACATTAAGAGGAAGATTAAAGAGTAAGGTTGAAGAACTGGCTTCTACAAGCTCCAATGAGGATGTAAAGGCAGCAGCAGAAAGATATCTTGCTACATATAATAATGGTAAAGAGAATTCAGGTGCTACTAATGCTTTAGTAAGAGCAATTGAGGCATGTGATTGTGAAGCATGTAAGGATATATTAAAGGATAAGGAATTCCTATCTAAGAAATCACAATGGATATTTGGTGGTGATGGATGGGCATATGATATTGGTTTCGGTGGTTTAGACCATGTTATTGCCAGTGGACAGGATGTTAATATTCTTGTATTTGATACTGAAGTATATTCTAATACAGGTGGACAATCCTCCAAATCTACACCTACTGGTGCAATTGCACAATTTGCAGCTGCTGGTAAGGAAGTTAAGAAGAAAGATCTTGCACAGATTGCTATGAGCTACGGTTATGTATATGTTGCTCAGATTGCACAGGGTGCAGATTACAACCAGACAGTTAAGGCTCTAGTAGAAGCTGAAAGCTATAACGGACCTTCAATTGTAATTGCTTACGCTCCTTGTATCAATCATGGTATCAAGGGTGGAATGGGCAAGGCTCAGACAGTAGAGAAGAATGCAGTACTCTCAGGATACTGGAATAATTTCCGTTATGATCCTCGTTTAATTGAGGAAGGAAAGAATCCATTTATGCTAGATAGTAAGGCTCCAACAATAGAGTATCAGGACTTCATAAAGAATGAGGTACGTTACAGCGCTCTTACTCGTCAGAATCCTGAAAGAGCAGAGGAATTGTTTGGTAAAGCAGAGAGGGCAGCAGCAGCTAAGTATAAGCACCTTAAGAAGCTAGAAGCATTATATTCAGTGGATAACGAGAACGAATAATAAATATTAGATAAAATATATTAAGGATGAAAGGTTATTCATAATATAATAAGAGGGTATTGGTATTCTATTTTGCATAGTAAGCAAGGAATATCAGTACCCTCTTTAACAAAAGAAGTTTATGATTTAAGATATTAGTAAATAGAGTATTCTGGAGGATGCCAAATGAAGAAATATAGTACAATACTATTAGATGCTGATGATACACTTTTTGATTTTGATGCATGTGAGACGGAAGCATTAAGGCTAACCTTTGAAAAACACAGCTACCAGCTGGATGATATAATAAAACTAGCCTATAAAGAAATTAACAAAGGCTTATGGAAACAATATGAGAAGGGAATCATAGATAAAGATACAGTGATTCATACAAGATTCAAGCTATTATTTGAAAGGTTCAATATTAAGGGAGATGAGAAAACCTTTCAGAATGCCTATCAGGAGTTTTTGGGGATGCAGCACATTATTATAGAGGATGCAGACAAGGTTCTAGAGTATCTTTATCAAAAATATGATTTATATATAGTAACTAATGGATTAAGAAAAACACAGTACAGAAGGTTTACTGAATCAGGAATTGATCGCTACATGAAGAGGATTTTTGTTTCAGAAGAAACTGGTTATCAAAAGCCCATGAAGGAGTATTTCACTTATTGTTTTGATAAGATTCCTAACCTAGACTTAGACAGAACATTGATTTTAGGGGATTCCTTAACCTCTGATATCAAGGGAGGGAACAATGCAGGTATTACGACCTGCTGGTACAATCCCAATTCATTGGTAAACAACACAGATTCAAGGGTTGATATTGAGATTAATAGACTTAGTGAATTGTATAATATCCTCTAATCAACCTGTAACGTCACAATCAGTTTATTGTTGTCATATATATAGGCATATGGTAAAATACATATATAATTTCACTTTGTATGATAAAAAATTAGCAAGCAAGTACATTAAGGCTACTTGAATGAAAGGTAAGATAATGAATAAGAGAGTAGTGAATGTTCATGGAATCAGATATTTAATATATCCTTTGGGCATTATAGTACTTTTATTTGTAATATATTTTTACCAAAATCAT
>CAZMYP010000017.1:0-33925 GCA_964570535.1 uncultured Herbinix sp. | reverse complement strand
GTGTACAATTATTATATAATGAATATAGTATCTTGTCAAGCTAAAAATAGATATCTTTTAGATTAAATTTATTAGATTGGATCTTTAGTCACTAACTTCTATATATGATCACATTAATAAATGTGCAATCTGATTAATTAATCCTGCCACAAGAAATGCATTTGCGACAGTAGAAAGACCTATTGTAACAGCTACCTTTACATTGAATTCCTTGGTCAATGCTGCAAATACTGATAAGCATGGTAAATACAACAAGGCTACGGTTCCACCTACAAATGCCTGTAAAGCTGTTAAGCCTTCGATTGCTAACAAGGGAGCCACTGCCATCTCACGACGAATTATACCTAATATCAGTGCTATTACTGCATCCTTGGGCAATCCAAGCCATTTGCTAACAATAGGTTCAAGATATACAGCAATATAATTTAGAAGACCTGTTTCTTTTAATAAAGCAGCAATTACTATTGATATTAACATTGGTGCTTCTGCTTCTACTAAGAAGTGCTTCATTCTAATCATTAACTTTTTCCAAAATGCTTTACCATTTGGCATCAAAAGATTTGGAATCTCAATAACCATGGGGTCTACATTTCCTTTTAGCACTCGGGATAAAACAGATGATACAATCATCATTACAGAGAATGACAGCAGTAGCATTAGCAACAATAATATTGGCGAATACCCAGCAAAGAGACTTATTAGGGCTCCTGTTTGAGAAATGCAAGGAACTGCAAAGCAGACAATAGAGGTTATTATTAAACGTTCCTTTTTTGTTGTTGCTGTTCTTGAACCGATAATAGCCGGTACAGCACAGCCATAACCCATTAATATTGTAATTATACTGCCACCCTGAATTCCCATCTTGCGCATTATATTATCAAACAAAACACTTATCCGAGGTAATATTCCTGAATCCTCTAAGAAGGAAAATACCACGTAAAATAATAATACATAGGGAAATATCAAGGCAACAATCCATTCAAAGCCTATTACAAATATACCATACTCCCCAATAAGAACATTTAGTAAAATACCTTCTGAAAATATTGAAGAAAATAGGGTTTTGAAAAATGGAACTAGAATATTTTCTACTAATGGGAGTAATATAGTTGCAATTAATGCTTCACCGCCACCAATAATTACACCTAAGGATAAAGCAATTATAAGAAGTGCAATTGGAAACCCTGGCCATGGTTTTAGCATGTTATTTCCTAACCTATCTAATAAGCTTAATTTCCCATCTACTTTCTTTCTGACTCTAGATACTATTTCTTTGGATCTGCCCCAAGGAGGTAATTCATTCTTATGGCAGCCTGGACAGGATGCGCAGCTACTACAGCCCTGCTTTTGTTTTGCTTTGCTGATAGTTCTTTGCAATTCATCTTTTAAATCTTTAATACCTTCACCCTTTACAGCAATTGTAGGCACTACTGGTGCACCTAACTCTCGTGCTAACAAACCCACATTAATTTCCCAACCATGTCGCTTAGCAACATCTACTAAATTAAGTGCGTATACAATAGGAATATTATATTTTTGAAGCTCTAAACCAAGTTTAATATTTCTCTCTAAATTAGTAGCATCTAATACACATAGAATAGCAACTGGATTACTATCCATGAAACGGACTGCAACCGCTTCTGCCTCTGAAGTAGCATCCATAGAATATGTACCCGGTACATCTATCATATTATATATTTCATTACCCAGCTTTATGGTTCCTTCTGTATAGGTAACTGTTGTTCCTGCAAAATTAGAGCTAACAACATTTATGCCGGTCATGTCAGAAAATATAACGCTTTTCCCAACATTAGGGTTACCCATTAAAAGAATCTTATTTGGCTTTTGAAACACCCTTGTATCATCATTCACCTCATGACAACTAGCCAACTCCACTACCTCCTGACCATGATTTTATCAGCAATATCTTTACCGATAGCTATTTCACTAGATTCGATCTTTATTAATACTGGTCCACCTAGTTTATGTGTCATCATCTTATGAACGCATGCATCTTTAACAATACCTAAGCTTTTTAGTATACCCAGCTCTGGTACCTTAGTTATAATATATCTTATGTTGTCTTGGGCATAATAAATGCTCTGTATATTTTTATTGAGATCATTATTACTTTTCACTTGTCTTCTCTCCTTATCTTAACAAATTACATTAAGTGGAAATGTTAGATTTGTCTAACTTCCCTATATATAAATATCATACCGTTTAATCTTTGTCAATAAAATAACAGGTTTTTTGAAAGTAATTCTCATTTTCTAATTTAACTTTATTTTATACTATTGATGAGGCTAGAAAATGTTATTACTTATATAATAGTAATAGAACTTTTTTTACACAAAAAAAGAGTCTATTTAATAAACTCTTTTTGAGAAATCCTTCATATTTAGCCTTTATTATTATCATTAGAGGACTTTTATTAATAATTTATTTCACTCTGCAAAAATGTTCCTTTTCTTAAGTCATCAAAAGCCTTTTGTAATTCTTCTCTTGTATTCATAACTATGGGACCACCCCAGGATATTTGTTCTTTTAACATCCTCGAACTAACAAACAAGACTTGAGACTTTTTATCAGAAGATCTTATATTCACATAAGTTCCTGCTGTCAATTTAACTGCTGTTTTTTCTTTTACCAACTCTCCTCCAACATATGCTTCACCCAGCAATGTAAAAAGCATAATAGATCTATCTTCCTCTGTTTCAATATCAATTGATGAATCTGGGTTCAAATGTATATCATAATAATTTAAAGGTTGATATTTACTAATATAACCTTCCTTATCTTTATATTTTCCTGCCAGAAGTCTTAACTTTCCATTATCCAACACTATTTCTTCAATATCATTATTTTTTATGCTGTGATAAGCTGGAGGAACCATCTTGTCATTAGCTGAAAGATTAAGCCATAGCTGAACACCAAGCAATCTTTCAGCTGCTGGTAATTTTTCTTCATGTAGAATTCCTGAGCCTGCAGTCATCCATTGTACTTCGCCATCTCCTATGGTGTCTTCATTGCCCAAGCTATCCTTATGGGTCATCTTTCCCCTATATACATAACTAATGGTTTCAATCCCTCTATGGGGATGCATAGGAAACCCAGCTGTATATTCTGCAGGATTTATACTGTCAAAGGAATCAAGCATCAATATAGGATCATACTCCTCAACAGTCTCATGTCCTAATACCCTTACTAAATTAACACCGGCACCATCTTGTGTCCGAAAACCTGTAATCTGTTTTTTTATCTTCCTTTCCATATATACCTCCATAGTAAATTTCTTCTGTTTCATCTTGATTATAACATAATTAGACCTACAAGGTATATAGAAATCCTTTAGGTTCAATTTAATGATGACTATAGGTTTAATTTAATGATGTCTTTTAGGTTTAATCTAATGATGGGGCTTTTTATTATAATTTAATAAGTTCTTAGTTGTAGGCCAATCAGGAAGAAATTCATCCATATAACCTTTAAAAACCATATTATGACTCTTTTCTAATAAGTGTACTAATTCATGGACTACTACATATTCTAGACATTCTATAGGCTTCTTTGCTAATTGTAAATTAATCCATATACGTTTATCCCTTGTATTACATGACCCCCATCGAGTCAACATGTCTTTTACTCTAACAGATTCAGCTTTTACACCAATGATTTTTTCCCACTTTTCAAATAATTGAGGAAGCCTGTCCTTAAGCTGTTCACGGTACCATTCTATCATGATTTTCTGTCTCTGCTGGGTTGTACTAGCTTCTTTAACATACAAGATTAACTTATTACCAATAATCTCAATACTATTTCGCTGGGCATGCTTTATATTCATCTGATATTGTTTTCCCCAAACATAATGATCTTCGCCAGAAATATACTCTATTTTCTTTTCCTCTGGCTGAGCTTCAAATTTTGCAATTTGTTTTTGTATCCAGTCTGATTTAGAGATAACAATCTTCTTAATAGCTTCATCTTTAGTTCTAATAGGTGCTGATATCCGTACTTTACCATTAGGTGGTAATATCATCAAATTTATATTTTTAATATTCTTTTTATGTATCTCTACTTCAATATCATTTATTATAATTTTCTTAATCATCGTAATCGCCTTATTTTTAGGTTATAGTATAGTACTTGGTAAATATATATTTCTTATGTTTTACTTATACGAAGCTCATAAAAATATTGAACGATAGGATGCTTTAGTCTTACATCCTCTTTCATGTTAATAATACGTCTTCTACCTACTCTCCTATCAACTAAAGCAAATATATTCAGTAATATCTCCTTACTTGAAAGACATTGCTCAATAGGCATAGATAGAAAGCGATTTGCTGCATTATAAAAATCGGATTTACTTAATATTCCTTGTGCTTCAATCAATTCCTTAGCATAATTTGATATCTTTCTATTTCTTGCAATTACTATTAGGCGTTCCTCAGGAACTTTACCAAAGGTGTCTTGTCTCACAGTATTGATATCTTCCTCTGTAATAGGAATATATATCTCTGGATCGTTCTTTATCTCCTGCTCTGTCAGAAACCAACGGATCATAGAATTTGTATCGCTCATATTCATTACCTCTTTCTTATCGACGGTTATATAAGATCTGCCCACCTTATCTGGAAGATAATGATAGCTTGTTGCACGATATTCTACTCTCCCTACAAGTTCAGGGGCTAGAAAGCTTTCAAGATTTTGTTTTAGTTTACTCCATTTCATCAGATTTCAACTCCTTCTCTTATGTAATATTATTAGCATAAAATAATATTTTACATTAATTAGTAGTTGCCTATGTTTTAATTATAAAGCTAATGTGATATAATAATAAAGTGTTTTTGTAACTATTCAGAACCCGAGAATCACAAAGTGGATTCGAGTGCTTCTGCGCCAAAATGGATGTGTTTTATCCGTTTTGTGTGTATTGGCATGGTAAGTTGCCCTGTAACTGTGAAGGTACTGAACAGTTACGTATTATTAATAAATTGCTATAAGGAGAAGAGGATTAGCCATGAATATCTTAAACAGAGATTTTTATAATAGAGATTCCCTGGTGGTTGCTAAGGAGTTATTAGGTAAATACCTGCTCCATATAGTAGATGGTGTGGAATTATCGGGAAAAATTGTCGAGACCGAAGCTTATATGGGAATAGATGATAAGGCAGCGCACTCCTATGGTGGAAAACGTACACCTAGGGTTGAGGTTATGTATGGCGCTCCCGGTTATGCTTACGTATATATAATTTATGGATTATATGATTGCTTTAATGTTGTATCTAATAAAGAGGGAATTCCACATGCTGTATTAATTCGCGCTGTTGAACCAATGGGGAAGCTTGATACTTTTGCTCAGAATAGATATAAAAAGCCCTACAAAGAGTTAACCAAAAGTCAAGTCAAAGGCTTAACTAATGGCCCCGGAAAACTATGTAAGGCCTTACAGATTAATCGTAACCATAATGGAGAGGATCTATGTGGTAACAGGCTCTATATAACTAATGGTAATGAGGATATATTTGATATTGTTTCAGCCAAAAGAGTTGGTATTAATTATGCTGAAGAAGCCAAGGATTATCTTTGGAGATTCTATATCAAAGATAATCCTTATATTTCAGTAAAATAATTATATTAAATCATTTTTTTATTAATAGGCTCTGTTTTTGTTATATTACCTGATATTGCATCCACTTCAATATTATATTCTATAGAATTCAATGTCAAGATTCTAATCTTATAAACTAAAACTCCATTTTCAGAATACAATCTAGCTTTTGTTACCTCACCATCCATATAATTTTTTGCAATCTCAATAGAATCAACTATTGAAATTCTATTATAGTAGCTATAGTTACTTGTAAGCTTGTCAAATTCATTATCATACATAATAGTCTCCTTAATAAAAGGCAATATATAACTATTATATTCAATTAAATTACTTACAGAACTATAATCTTTAATTATTTAATAATTACCAATATTGTTCTTTGCTATTCCTATTCTGTACGAAGTGCAACTACAGGGTCTTTCTTTGCAGCACTTCTTGATGGTATTATTCCAGAGAAAAGAGTTAGGATAACACTAATCAATACAAGAGCAACAGCAGCTGACATAGGCAAGTATGCATTAAGTCCCATAATTCCAGTTAATCTATGGATAATCATATTAATCGGAATACAAAGTAAAACAGTCACTATGACACCTAATAAACCAGCTGAGAACCCTATAATAATAGTCTCCGCGTTAAACAAACTAGATACATCCCTCTTTGAGGCACCAATAGCACGCAAAATACCTATCTCCTTAGTACGTTCTTGAACTGAAATCAAGGTGATTATACCTATCATTATGGATGATACAATCAATGAAATCGAAACAAAGGCTATTAAAACATAAGTAATTGTATCTATAATAGTAGTAATTGACGACATAATCAATCCTACAAAGTCAGTATAAGTTATTCTCTCTATTTCATCAACTGATCCATTATAGGATGCAATTGCATCAATAATAATATCCTTTTCCTTAAAGCTTGAAGCATATAGACTTATAGTAAATGGTGTATCAATATCTACATACCCTAGAAGCTTTAAATTATCCTCCAAAGTGGAATCAGAATATACAGGAGGCATAAAATCATTATAGTATTCTGCTCTTTGTTCTTCGCTATAAGTATGGAGCTCAGCATCAAATGCTGCTGCAAGATCTTCAGAGGTCATAGATGTTAACTGTTGAGCTATACCTTCTGAATACTGTTCTGTTAATTGTTGGGCTAATGCCGTTCTAACATACTCAAACAATTGAGTATCATCCATGGCATTTAAGTATTCCTGAATGCTGGCTACATCCATGCCTGTCTCCTGTGAAAATCTATTTATCAATTCTCCTTCAATATCTTTTCTTGTCTTTCCAAGCATAAACTGATCTAATACAGAAGTGATATATTCATCTGTAGGAATACTCATAATGCTCATATATAGAGTCGCTTTATCTGATACAGATAGGGACTTTGCATATTCTATAAAGTAATTAGATTTTGCTTCATTTGTTAATTCAGCCCCATCGGTCTTGAAAGAAAGGCCTGTGAAGATATCCTTGGTTTTGTCCCCTAGCTGTGCCTTGACTGCTTCAGTTGTATTAGAATGCTCAATAACATATTCCGTAAGCTGGCTGGTATAGCCAATAGAGCCTAACATCATTGTTGCCATAGCATCCTCATCAGGACGGATAATACCTGTAACCTTAAGATCTATACCATTGTCATAAAGATAACTCATACCAGTTTCTGTGGACGACAGATCAGTATAGTTACCTGTATTACTATCCAAGCTATAACGGTTTGAGTTCAATACAACACGAAATTCTTTGTCACATATTTCTTCATAGGACCATTTCTTAACTTCGGTATCAATTGTATCAGAATTCATAAATGCCTTCATAAGCATATTCATTTCTTCTTCTGGTATAAGTCCAAGAGCATATAAGCTTAGGTCATCAAGCTGGTTGTTTGCATCTAATACAAGAACTATCTCATTATAACTGTTTGGCCATGAACCATATACTAGGTCATACTGCTTTTCCATTAGGTCATTGATAGGCTTGTTGTTATCCCCGGAAAGCATTTCTTCCCAAAGTCCCATGCCAAAACCAGGTGTGAACATAGAGGACATTCCTGGTGACATCATGTTGCTAGCAGGATTAGTAGTTGGACTTATATCCTGCCCTAAGGAGTTCATTATAAGATTATTTAGGAGTTCAGTAGGATCGGAACGAATTATAGTTCCATCCTCTCCTTTTGTATATGTTAGCAAATCAAGATCATAGGAATACTTTATACCACTAATAGCATTATTTAAACCAGAATCACTTTCCTCATCTGCAATTTCTGAATCTAAGTAGCCTTTAAATGACTTTAAATCATTATCGGTTGTTTCTAAATTACCAAGGGAATTTATTAAATCATAAGTAATAGGATTTGAATAAACTCCATCAAGCTCATGAGTTACTTCTTTGTCCTGAGAATCAATAATTGTTTCAACAATAGAACTCAAATCTCTTACAGATGATTCAATTGTCAAGGGATATGAGGATAGTGTATTTTCTTGCACAAAATTTATATATGACGTAAATCCTTGTGACAAGGATAATATAAGAGCTATACCAATAATTCCAATGCTACCAGCAAAGGAAGTCAATATAGTACGACCTTTTTTAGTCAGCAAATTCTTTAAGGAAAGTGAAAATGACGTCATCGTTGACATTGATGGCTTCTTTGTCTTCGATTCCTTTTCATAATTCATTTTACTAATTACTTTTGATGTCTCGTATTCCTCATCTGTTACAGGATTACTATCACCTATAATTTCACCGTCAAGTACCTGAATGATTCTAGAAGAGTACTGATCAGCAAGGCTTGCATTATGTGTAACCATTATAACAAGCTTGTTTTTTGAAATCTCCTTTAGAATTTCCATTACCTGCACACTGGTTGTTGTATCAAGGGCTCCTGTGGGCTCATCTGCAAGAATAATATCAGGATTGTTTACTAATGCACGGGCAATAGCCACCCTTTGCATCTGGCCCCCTGACAACTTATTGGGGTTCTTATTCATTTGGTCACTAAGACCTACTTCTTCCAAGGCCTTTTTGGCACGATTTTGTCTTTCCTCTTTAGATACTCCGCACAAGGTCAAGGCAAGCTCAACATTATGTAATACAGTTTGATGAGGAATTAAATTGTAGCTCTGAAATACGAAGCCAATGGATTGGTTCCTATATGAATCCCAATTTCTATCTTTAAAATCCTTTGTAGATCTTCCGTTTATTACCAAATCTCCTTCTGTATACTGGTCAAGCCCTCCAATAATATTCAACATAGTGGTTTTTCCACAACCAGAAGGACCGAGAATGGATACAAATTCACTTTCTCTAAATTTTAGATTTACTCCTTTTAATGCATTTATAACACCATCACCAGCAGGATACTCCTTTTTGATGTTTTTTAGCTCTAGCATCTTTTTACTCCTCTCAATTTAAATTACTATAAATTAACAGTATATAATATTTTTTCATTATTTACAATAACTTTTATTGAATTATACTATGTAAATCTATGTAATCAAACTATTAATTAACTGTATTCTAAAAATTCTCTTTATAAAATTTTCAATAAAAATCCTCAAGTACTTATTTTATTTACGTTAAGTGTGATTTATGATATTCTATATTATATATAACATATTGTATAAAATTCATAGGGGGTTATTATGCAAAAACGAATTAAAATAATTATAGGTTGCTTAGTTGCTATAGTACTTCTAGTTGGCTTGGCAATATTTATTAAAAGGGGAGAAGCTTCTCCAAATGCCGCTACCATTGAAGCAAATGCTACTGAAAAGGAGGCGGATTCCCCTAAGACTGTGGAGAACAAACCCACGCTAAAAGAAGGTATAACTACTAATGGCAGTAATACATCAAATGACGATACTGATACTCCTGTTACTGATAAGGATGATGTTACTGCTAATGGGGCAACCATTGATGCTACTGTAAGTCTACAAGAAGTAAATAGTTGGCTAAGTGGTGACAGTACATATATACAGGTTGATGCTACTATAACAAATAATAGTGATGATATAATTGATGACTGGGTAGTAGCAATTCCTCTGTCTAGTAAAAGCGCCATTAATGACAGCTGGAATATGAATTATGAATTAGATAATGGTAATCTCACTATCACAGGCGTAGATTATAATAAGTCTGTTCAAGCCAATTCTTCAGTAACCTTTGGTATGATATTAATGAATCCTGGTGATTTTGATAGTGGTAAAGCAACACTTAGCGTATCTGACACTCCTATTAAGACTGCTTCCCCTACTGCTCCAAACGACTCTGAAGGCTCTGATATACCTACAAGTCCTGATGCTCCTATAGTAACCATTGATCCAGCTAATAAAACTGCTAAGCCTGTTCCAGCTTCATCAACAGATGACTGGTTATATACTGATGGTAATAAGATAATTGATAAGGATGGTAAAGAGGTATGGTTAACAGGGGTAAATTGGTTTGGTTACAACACAGGCACCAACATCTTTGATGGTGTATGGTCTTCTAACCTTAATACTTCCTTAAGTGAAATAGCAGACAGAGGCTTTAACCTGCTTCGTATTCCTTTTTCTTCTGAACTAATCCTAGAATGGAAAAAGGGTGAATACCCGAAAGCAAATTATAATGAACATATCAATTCATATTTAAAAGGCATGAATAGCTTGGAGATATTCGACTATGTGGTTGGCCAGTGTCGTGCAAATGGAATTAAAATAATGATAGATATTCACAGTGCCGAAACAAATGCCGCGGGCCATATTGCTCCTCTTTGGTATACAGATAAGATTTCAGAAGCCGATTATCTCTCCTCTCTATCATGGATGGCTAATCGCTACAAAAATGATGATACAATAATAGCATATGACCTAAAGAATGAACCCCATGGTGCAGCAGGAGAAAGCAGTCGCGCCATATGGAATGATTCTAAGGATTCAAATAACTGGAAATACATTTCAGAAAAAGCTGCTTTAGCGGTTCTTTCAAAGAATCCAAATGCACTTGTTTTAGTGGAAGGTATACAGATTTATCCAAAAAATATTAAAACCAATAAAAATTATTCATCAAATAATGAAAGTGATTACTTTAATACCTGGTGGGGTGGTAATCTCAGAGGGGTTAAGGATTTCCCTGTTGATTTGGGGAAATATCAAAACAAATTGGTTTACTCACCTCATGATTATGGACCTGCTGTTTATGCTCAGCCTTGGTTTGATAAAAGCTTTACTTATGATAGTCTTTATAAGGATTGCTGGAGAGATAATTGGATGTACATCCATGAAGATAATATAGCACCTCTTCTCATCGGTGAATGGGGTGGGGTTATGGCTTCTCCTAATTTAAAGTGGATGACCTATCTCCGTGATTTTATTATTGAAAATCGGCTTCACCATACCTTCTGGTGCTTTAATGCCAACTCTGGTGATACTGGCGGACTAGTACTTGATGATTTCACCACCTGGGATGAAAAAAAATATGAATTTGTTAAGGATGCTTTATGGCAAAAGAATGGTAAATTTGTAGGTCTTGACCACAAAATCCCTCTTGGTTCTAATGGGATTACCCTAAAGGATTACTAGAATAATATATTTATATATAGTACATGGACTTATAGCTTAATTCTTCTCCTAAGCTATAAGTCCCTATTTGATTTCTATATTAAAGTACCCTACCATGTCCAGTGAGTTTCTTTAAATATTTGAGTATGCTTTAATCCTTACTCTTAATAAAATCCTTCTTCCTTCGGATTTCTTAGATAATGTACATGAAAGTTGCGCTTCCATCCATTAAGTTCCTTAAGAAGACTATATGTTTATTCATTGACTACTAGTGGACAGCACTCTACATATATCTCCGTATTGTTCATATTTCAACTTACAAAATTTAATATAACTATTTAGCTTTGTCCCTTTTGAAATAACTATTATCTCTTTTTCCTTCTTTACGCTTCATAGAAAAGCTTTTTTTCTCCTTAAGTTTGCCATCAGCTGTCATTCTATACTTTTTTTTCGGTGTTGTTACTGATTCTAAAACCTTTTGATGAGAATCTGTTTTTGCTGAAGTCTTCTTTTGTAATATAGGTTTTTGCGAGGTAATTTTTCTTGGTTGTGTATTTTTAACAGCAGGGAAATTATTTACTAATGGGAATGGATGATCCTTTATCTCAATTAAGTGTTTCCTTATTAATTTTTCAATATCTGCAAGATGCTGCTTTTCATCAAAATCACAAAATGAAATTGCCACCCCATTAAGTCCTGCTCGACCTGTTCTTCCAATTCGATGAACATAGGTTTCAGGGGAAGTCGGAAGATCATAATTAATTACATGAGTTAATTCATCAATATCTATTCCTCTTGCGGCAATGTCTGTTGCAATCAATACACGAATTTTCTTTTCTTTAAAGTTTCTTAAAGCTGTTTGTCGTGCATTTTGAGCCTTATCACCATGGATTGCCTGGGCTGTTATATTTGCCTTAGTCAACTGACGAACTATTCTATCAGCTCCATGCTTTGTGCGGGAAAATACCAAGGCAGATTCTATGGTTTTATCATTTAAAACGTGTATCAATAAATCCTTTTTATTTATCTTATCAACATAGTACAAAAGCTGTTCAATAACCTCCACCGTTGGAGCATTTGGTGTTATTGCAACCTTAGCTGGATTCTTGAGAATAGTATCGGCAAGCTTCTCTATATCATGGGGCATGGTAGCTGAAAAGAGCAAGGTTTGTTTTTTATCTGGAACTATAGAAATAATTTTTTTAACATCATGAATAAATCCCATATCAAGCATACGGTCTGCTTCATCTAATATAAATATTTCAATATGCTTTAAATCTATTAGCTTTTGATTAACTAAATCATTCAATCTTCCGGGAGTTGCAACCAGAATATCAACACCCTTCATTAGCTTCTTCTCCTGTGGTTTCTGAGATACACCTCCAAAGATTACGCAATACTTTAAGTCTGTATATTTACCATAGGTTTTAAAACTATTATAAATTTGAAGTGCAAGTTCCCTAGTTGGTGTAATTATTAAAGCTCTAATATTGGTTTTTGTGTCTTTAGAAGTTCTTTCTGCATTAAGAAGCTGTAATGTTGGTATTGCAAATGCAGCTGTTTTCCCTGTACCTGTCTGAGCACAGCCAAGCAAATCTCTTCTACCCAATATTAAGGGTATAGCCTCTTCCTGTATTGGTGTGGGGATTTCATATTTTTCTTCCTCTAACGCCTTTAGTATATTAGGTGTGATCTTTAAATTCTTAAATTGCATTTTATGCCTCATCTTTCTACTTTTATACTATATATTTGCTTGACTACTTCAGTTCTGAAAAAAGTGATTTTCCAATAGTTCCTTTTGGCATAGTTAATTTAAAGTTATCTGCTATGGTAGCTCCCACTGTGGCAAAGCTTTCCTGATCCTCTAATTTCCTTCCATCCTTCAAGGAAGGGGAATACATCAAAAGAGGAACCATTTCTTTTGTATGATCTGTCCCCTTAAATGTTGGATCATTACCATGGTCTGCAGTAACTAATAATAAATCCTCTTCACCCATCAGTGATAAGAAGGTCCCCAATTTTTCATCAAAACGTTCTAGCTCTTGTCCATAGCCTATTGGATCTCGTCTATGTCCCCATAAAGCATCAAAATCTACTAGATTGGTAAAACAAAGCCCAGTAAAATCTTTATCAAGCATTTCTATAGTTTGTTCCATGCCATTGACACTGCTTTTAGACTTATATGCTTCAGTTATACCCTCACCATCAAAAATATCTTTTATTTTCCCAATACTAATAACATCATATCCATTATCCTTTAAAGCATCCAAGGCAGTTTTTCCATATGGCTTGAGGGCATAATCATGACGGTTAGAGGTTCGTTTGAATTCACCTTTTTTCTTACCAATATAAGGCCTGGCAATGACTCGCCCAACCTTCCATTCATCTCTCATAGTCAATTCCCTGGCAATTTCGCAGCAACGGTACAACTCCTGGAGATCAAAAGTTTCCTCATGTCCACATATCTGTAATACTGAATCAGCAGATGTATAAACTATCATTGCTCCTGTAGCAATCTCCTCCTCAGCAAGCTCGTCTAAAATTTCTGTTCCACTGGCAGATTTATTACCTATAATCCTACGTCCTGTCCTTCGGCTTAGCTCGTCCAGTAGCTCCTTTGGAAACCCAGTATCAGTAAAGGTTTGAAACGGTGTTGTAATATGAAGGCCCATAAGCTCCCAATGGCCAGTCATTGTATCCTTTCCTACACTTGCCTCTAATAGCCTTGCCTGATATCCTACCACATCCCCTTCTTCTTTTGCATTTTTAAGGGAAGAAAGGCGACCTAATCCAAGCTTCATTAAATTAGGGATTTTAAAATCAGGCATCAGTTCATCAATATGCCCTAGGGTATCACTTCCAACATCTCCATATTCCTCAGCATTTGACATGGCTCCAATTCCTAATGAATCAATTACAATTGTAAATATTCTCCTGTATTTATACATTCAACCTTCACCTCACAAGCTTTCTTATTAATCAAGTTAAAATGTAAAGTCAATTAATTTATTCTCTTACAATATTATCATTAAGTTCTATATTTAGCAAAACAATATCTTCAATCCTTGCAAAATAACCATATATGATTATTGTTATAAATTAAATATAATGTTAAAATACAGAATATGATTTGAAATCATTATATCATAATTTATAAAATTCTATAGAATAATAATATTTATCTAAAATTTCATTTAAATAATCTTTAATACATATAGAAGGAGTAAGGACATGATTAATAGTGAAGTATTGGAAATAAGAAAACAATTCAAACATGATAATTGTGCTATAACAAAAATTAGTGGCTGCTATGTAGATGGGGAAAAGGAAATCAAAACCAAGTTTATTGAATCCTTCTTATGTAAACCTGAGGAAGAAACCTTCAAATACTTTGAGATTTTCAAAAAAACTTTATCAGGAACTATTGGTAAAAATCTTATTAACATGGAATTTCCAACAGAGGCAGAATTTGATGGTGGTACTCAGGAATTTTTACTTAGGTTAAGGGATAGTCAGTTAAGGGATGAAGCTTTGGTGGATGAGTTTTATAACAAGGTTATTCAGATGTATGATTATACTGGTAATTACATTATTTTATTAATCTATTCTGCCTACGATGTTCCAGGTAAAACCAAGGATAAGATCTTTATGGACGATGCTTCTGAGGAGGTCTACCATCACATATTGTGCTCAATATGTCCAGTAAAATTATCAAAACCAGGATTAAGCTATCATGAGGAAACAAATGAGATACATAAAAGAATTCAGGACTGGGTAGTGGGAGTTCCTGAGAATGGCTTTCTATTTCCAGCCTTCAACGAACGTAGCACAGATATTCACAGTCTCTTATATTATTCAAAAAATCCTGAAGAACTGCAAATTGATTTTGTAAATCAGCTTTTAGGTTGTAAGGTGCCTTTATCAGCTGGAGGGCAGAAAGAGACCTTCCAATCATTAATACAGGAAACATTAGGGGAAGATTGTGAATATGAAATTGTTAGAAACATACATGATAAGCTGCAGGAAATAATTGTGGAGCATAAGGAAAAGGAGCTTGCAGAGCCCTTAACTCTAGATAAGGCAGAGGTCAAATATTTATTTACTGAAGCCGGTGTAGCCCAGGAAAAGCTAGATGTTCTTGATAAGAACTACGATCAAATCACCGGTGAAAATGTATCCCTTCTGGCTACTAATGTAGCAAACTCCAGAGTTTTCGAGGTGAAAACTCCGGATGTTGTTATTAAGGTTAATCCCGATAGAGGAGATTTAATAGAAACAAAGCTTGTTGACGGTAGAAAATGTCTGGTAATTGAAATTAACGATCAGGTGGAAGTTAATGGAATACCAGTAAAAATATAAGACTGGTGGACTTTCATCTGTCTCTACCATAAAAATGCAGTTGCTCTTTTGCCAAGAATATAATCATCAAATACTTTTGTAGCATTTTTATCAGTAACTCCTGCACATACTAATAATGGTAGCAAATGTTCTTCTCGAGGATGACAATATCTTGCTCCTTTAATGCTTGTCCAGTTAGCAAGATATTGCCAGCTCTCCTTTTTATCTTCTGTCTCGCAGCAAAGCTCTATTAACTTGTCTTGAAAGTCATTGTTAAGTGTATCTTCCTGATTACTTCCAGTAAAATCAAAGGCTCTCATATTATGAAAAGAGAAGCCCGAACCAATTATTAGTATGTTTTCAGTAAGTAATGGCCTTAAAGCCTGTCCCATAGAAATATGGGTTAAGGGATTTAGATTATGATTTAGTGACACCTGAATAACAGGTATCTCAGCATCTGGATACATTATCTTCAAGGGTATATATGAACCATGATCATATGGTCTCTTATCATCTAACCTATATTCAATACCATTTTTTTCAAACAAAGCCCCAACTTTTTTTGCTAATGCACTGTTACCCTTACATGGATAAGTAATACGATATGCTGCATCAGGAAATCCATAGTAATCATATATCATTTCATGATTATTACTACTTTGGATAGATACAATATCCTCTTCCCAATGAGCACTAAATACAATAATTGCATCTGGTTTATGAATCTGAGCTGGTAAATCCTTCATAAACTGAATCATTTTCCCATGTGAAGGATCATTAAGTATTGGGAGTGGGCCTCCCCCATGTGAAAAATATATAACCTGGCCTTGGCTATCAGAAGTATTAATATTCATATATCCCTCCATCTTCATTATTTATTTATAAAATTAATGTCAATCTGTTTCAACTCCAGCTAAAGCAGCTTGCTTTTTTACATAGGCAGCTGCCGTTTTATAGCTTTCAAAATCTGGTAAATGTTCAACAAATAAAGATGTATCCGGACCCAGTGACTCACATAGCCTGGCTACCTTTTGATAATTTACTATTCCTCTTCCGGGCATGGTTTCACGGATTACAGTTGTATAGGCATTTTCCATAATTACATCTTTGCCATGTATGCTTTTAATGTGGTAACCAAGTTTAAGAAAACACTCTTCAATAAATTCATCGCAAAAAAGAAACCTTTTGGGACAATTAATCATATTTACAAAATCCAAATGCACTCCGAAAGCCTTTCTATCCACGTCTTTAATAAGCTTAAGATAATCATCCGGTGAATCAGGTATCATCCAAGGCATAGTTTCTATAGTATAAAAGGTTCGCTTGGGCTTTACAGCATCAATAATCTCTCTTATAGAATCTACAATCAAACTATAGGTTTCTTCCGAATAATTATCTCTATAAAAACCATCCCAGATCTCGCCTCTGCTTCCTGTTATATTTACACAGCAATTCGCACCTAGCTCATCTGCCAATTCAAGCTGATTTTTGCTATAGTCCAAAGCTGCTTTTCGTTCGTCAATATCTGTGGAGATAACATTTTTCCATACACCTACTTCTCCGATTACAAGATCATGCTCCTTTGCACAGTTTATATAAGCTTGCTTTTCCTCTTTGCTTGCACGATAATCAACAGGCGCTAAAGTTGCCCTGTACCCTAATTCTTTTACTAATGTGTACCATTCCTCAGGATTACTATACGTTTTTTCAATTCCACCACCAATTCTCATAGCAGCCTCCTTTTAAGCCATATTATGCAAAATGTATTCTTGTGAATGTCTTAATCTAGTTCTATTGTCCCAACATTTAAGGCATAATAACGTCCTTTTTGTTCCATTAGATCCTTGTGGTCTCCACGTTCAATTATTTTTCCCTGTTCAAGCACCATAATAGCGTTGGAATCACGGACTGTAGAAAGTCTATGAGCTATTACAAATGTTGTTCTTCCATCCATAAGCTTATCCATTCCCTCAGCTATAAGCTTTTCAGTTCTTGTATCTACGGAAGAGGTTGCTTCATCCAGTATAAGAATCTCTGGATCTGCAATTGCTGCTCTTGCTATAGATAATAGCTGTCTTTCACCCTGTGATAGATTTTGACCATCTGTAGTAAGGACCGTATCATAACCTTGGGGTAGGTGTTTAATAAAGTAATGTGCATTGGCAAGCTTTGCTGCCTGCTTCACTTCCTCATCATTTGCATCTAATCTACCATATCTAATGTTATCAGCTACAGACCCCTCAAACAAATGAACATCCTGTAGAACCATACTCATAGTGCTTCTTAAATCAGTTTTATTTATTCTTCTTATATCTACTCCATCATATAGTATTGTACCCTCATTGATTTCATAGAATCTGTTTATAAGATTAGTAATGGTAGTTTTTCCGGCACCAGTTGAACCAACAAAGGCGATTTTTTGCCCAGGCTTTGCATATAAATTAATCTTTTTTAATATCTGCTTTTCAGGAACATATCCAAAATCCACATCCTCAAATGTTATATAACCATTAACAGGAATATTCTGGTCACTACCATCCTCTTGGGGAACCCTCCAGCAATGATTTCCTGTTCCATTACAATCTCTTATAAGTCTTACATCACCTTCATCCATTTCAACCTCCTCATCCAGAAAGTTGAAGATTCTCTCGGCACCAGCTAAGGCCGCAAACAAAGTATTAAGCTGATTAGATACTTGAGTGATAGGTCTTGATATGGTTCTTGTATATTGTAAAAAGGATGCAATATTACCTACACTAAGTGTCTTCTTAATAACCATAAAGGAACCTAGCATGGCAATTACAGAATATACGATATAGGTTAGGTTGCCCATAATTGGCATTAACATTACCCCAAATGTCGAAGCTCTAGAGGATGCTTTTCTAAGCTCATCATTTCTATTCTTAAAGTCCTCTATAGCTCTATCTTCATAGTTAAATACCTTAACTACCTTTTGTCCCGACATAAGCTCTTCAATATATCCATTCATATCTGCAAGTCTAAGCTGCTGATTTCTAAAGTAATTAGAGGATTTTGACCCAATAAATTTAATAATGATAAACATTAATATTAGCATAAGAGTCACTACCAGTGTCAGTGATGGACTAATTATAATCATCATAGTATAGGTACCTATTACAGTTACTATAGATACAATAACCTGAGCAACCGCCTGCTCTAATGATTGATTTAACATATCAACATCATTTGTAAAAGAAGACATTAGCTCCCCATGGGAATGTGTATCAAAGTATGAAATTGGAAGTTTTTCCATATGAGCAAACATTTCTTCACGAATTTTATGGATTATCTTCTGGGCTAAAACTGCCATAGTGCGATTGCCTATATATTGTCCAAGAGCAATAATCAATACAATTCCAGCCATTATAAGTATATACCTTATAGCAGATTCTAAGGGACCACCATCTACAAATACGTCAATAATTGGACTAAGCATTCCGTTGGCAGCTACCTCAGCCAGGGATGCAAATATTATTGATAAAATTCCTAGTGCAAATAAAACCTTATAAAACCTAAAGTAGCTAAACAATCTAATGAGGGTTTTCTTTGGATTCCTTGGCTTAAATGTAGCCTTTTTACTATTCATCATTCTCCAATCACTCCCTTCTGCTGTGATTCATATATTTCTTTATAGATTGGAGAGTTCTGCATCAATTCATTATGAGAACCCATGGATTCTATATTTCCTTCATGCATAACTATTATCCGATCTGCATGTTGTATTGATGAAATTCTCTGTGCTATTATAATAGTTGTTACATCTGGGAGATCTTGTTTAAATGCCTTAAGAATCTTAGCATCAGTAGTCATATCAACAGCACTTGTAGAATCATCAAGTATAATAGCTTTTGGTGACTTCATTAGAGCACGGGCAATGGAGAGCCTTTGCTTTTGTCCACCAGAATAATTATCTCCGTTCTGCTCTACTATATGATCTAGTCCATCCTCATAGGTTGATACAAACTCCCAGGCTTGGGCATATTTTAATGACTCCTCAATCTCCTTATCAGTTGCTTCCTCATTACCCCACTTCATATTGCTTCTAATAGTACCTGAAAACAGGGTGTTCTTCTGTAATACAAAGGCCACCTTGTCACGAAGCAGCTCTATATCATAATCCTTAACATCAACTCCCCCTACCTTTACAGATCCTTCTGAAACATCATAAAGTCTAGGTATCAGCTGAACCAGAGTAGATTTTGATGAACCTGTAGATCCAATAATACCCAAGGTCTCACCCGAATTAATAGTAAAGCTAATCCCTTTAAGAGTGGGTTCACTACTACCCGGATAGACAAAACCTACATCCTCAAAGGATATTGTACCATCCTTCATATCATTAACAGGCTTATGTACTTCTCTTATCTCAGAATCAGTATTTACGACTTCTAGAATTCTTGATACTGAAGCTGACCCACGCAAAAGATTCATAAAATACATGGATATCATCATTAATGACATAAGAACCTGTGTAATATAAGTTACAAAGGATATAAGGGCTCCTCCAGTCATACTGCCTATTGTAATCTGCTTACCTCCAAACCATAACACCGCTATAATAGTAGAATAAACCACTAAATTAAATACAGGCATCAAAAAGATAATATATGAAATCGCCTTAAATGCTGTATTCATAAGGTTATCATTCTTTTCTTGAAATTTTGCTTCTTCAAAATCCTCTCGATTAAAGGATTTAACAATTCTAATATTAGTTAAGTTTTCTTGAATTACTCCATTTACCTTATCAACATGGGTTTGAAGCTTTAGAAAAAGTGGTCTTGCCTTGCTTAGAGCAAATGTTATTGCAATTGCTAATACTGGTAAGGATATAAGAAACACCCTTGCCAGGGATGCATTCACTCGAAAGGCCATAATTAGGGCAAAAATCAACATAAATGGGGCACGAATAGCCATTCTAAGGCTCATCATAGTTACCTGTCCTATGGTATTGCAGTCATTTGTAAGTCGGGTAATCAGTGATGACACTGTAAATGAATCCAAATTTGCAAAGGAAAAGCTTTGAACCTTCTCAAAAACCTTTTGCCTTATTTCAGCAGCAAATCCATAACCGGCACTAGCACCAAAAAATGAGCTTGAAACTCCAAAAATCATGGCAAAAAGCGCTGCAAATATCATAATTATTCCAATTTTAACTATATAATCTATATCTTGATTAACAATTCCGATGTCCACAATTTTTGACATCAGGTAGGGAATAACTACGTCACCTAATACTTCTAAAATCATAAATATTGGGCTTAATATTGCTAATACAATATATTTCTTCATTAATGGTAATAATTTCTTCAATACGCTCGCTCCAATTCTATATATATTCAGTTGATTTTTCACCAATCATGTCTAGGTTTAAATTAATTTTTTCTAGATATTTATACAGGTCCTTTAATTCATCATTACTAAAGCCTATAAATATATCCTTATAAACCATAAGAATATAGCTTTCGTAATCATTAATAAAGTCCTCTCCCTTTTTTGTTACTTCTAACCTGTTATATCTCATATCCCTCTCCAAGGGTTTTTGCTCAAGAATACCTTCCCTAATAAGTCTCTTAACTGAATGACTCATGGCACCTTCAGTAAATCTCATTTCCTTAGCCAAATCCTTCTGATTCTTATCCGGATATCTTTTTACTAGCATTACCAGGTGAAGTAAGCCGATTCTTAAATTATATTTATTTATCTTTTGTTGCATTAATTGCGCAAGCCTAGTGTTTAGTCCCTTAAGCTGCATCGCTACATTTGTCTCTAACATCTTTCCTCCAATCACTTTATCGCTAAACTGTTTTTTGCGGAATATTTAAATGTTAAACTATTGCCTTATTAATGTCAATAGATAAAATTATACAAAAGCTTTAAAATTAGGCTATGGATATACGAGATCCATAGCCCAATAAAACTAGCTAAAATTATATTCAGTTACGATACTTTCTCGTCCACTTAGTTTATCATTATAATACTCATATAAGGACACTCCCAGAAAGCTTCCAGTAATATTATAAACATTATTATAGCCCATATTCTGAAGTGCTATAACTGCATTATAACTACGTTGTCCAGTTCGACAATGTAAGTATACAGGCTTGTCTTTTGGAATTTCATCAATTCTTTGCCTGAGTTCACTTAATGGAATATTGATTGCCCCTTTAATGTGCCCTCCCCTAAATTCATAGACTTCCCTTACATCTACTATGATATTATTATTTTCAACAAGCTCTCTTATCTTATCAACATTAACTTGCTTAAAATCACCATTTAAAAGATTTGAGCCTATATATCCAGCGTAATTTACAATATCTTTTGCAGTTGTGAAGGGAGGTGCATAGCTAAATTCCAGATCCTTTAAATCCTCTACTGTTCCACTGAACTTAATGGCCGTAGCAATTACATCAATACGTTTTGTAACATCTCCCCTACCAATTGCTTGAGCCCCTAAAATCCTTCCCGTTGGTACTTCAAACAATAATTTAAAATGGATCGGTGAAGCATCTGGCATAATTCCTACCTTATCAGATAAAATCAAGTGAACAATATCGTATTTAATATTCAAATTCAGAAATTTGATTAGTGATTCATTTAATCCTGTAGATGCTCCATTATAATCAAATACCTTAATAGATGAAGAACCAATATACCCCTTGTTCAGTGTGCTTTTATTATTTATATGATCCGCCACGGACCTGGCCTGCTTTAATGCAGGACCTGCCAACGATAATTTTGTCATGGTATGGGTTAATGCATGATAAACTTCAATTGCATCACCAACTGCATAGATGTTCGGGTCATTGGTACGATAATTTTTATCTACTTTTATCGCTCCTGTTTCTCCAATTTCCAAGCCAGCTTCTTTAGCAAGATATGTTTCAGGTGATACACCTATTGCCATAACCACGGCCCCAGCATTCAGGGTTTTTCCAGAGGCTAAAACTACCTTATCTTCTTCAAATTTCTCTACTTTATCTCCTACAATTAAATCTACCTTATGATCAATTAGCTCCTTATGGAAGATCTGTACCATATCATAATCAAAGGGTCTAAGTATCTGATTAGTTGCTTCTATAAGTGATACATCGTAGCCAGAAACACTTAGGTTCTCAGCCACCTCAACTCCAATATAGCCTCCACCTATAACTGTTATTTCCTTAGCAATTAATTTTTTAATAAACTGATTTAACTTATCAATGTCAACAACATTTCTTACTGTAAATATATTTACCTTATCTATACCCGGTATCTTAGGCACAATAGGAGAAGCTCCTGGAGATAAGATTAACTTATCATAACTTTCTGTGTACTCTTCTTTTGAGTTAATTTTTCTTACAGTAACAGCTTTATTCTCTCTGTCAATTGAAATCACTTCACTATTAATTCTAGCATCAATATTATATTGTTTTAGAAATAACTCGGGATTCATTAATACCAAATCATCTGCATCTTGAATTATTCCGCTTAAATGATAAGGAAGTGAACAATTAGAGAAAGATACGTGGGGTCCTCTTTCAAACATAATTATCTGATCATCCTCATTATTTCTTCTAAGCCTCGCTGCGGCAGATGCCCCACCTGCAACTCCTCCAATAATTAGTATCTTTCTTCCCATTAAATAATCCTCCTCCTTATAAACTATTTTCTCTTTGTTCCTACATAGGAACCAACACCGCCAGCAACATTAATTGCATTATAACCCTGTTTTGTTAGTGCTCTTACTACAGCTGCGCTTCTTCCACCTGATTGGCATACAATATAATATGTCTTATCCTTAACCATATATCTTTCAGGACCTGCCAGCAAATTACCCATTGGTATATTTTTAGCAGTCTTAAGGCTACCGTTTTTGTATTCAAATGGTTCCCTAATATCAATCAGTTCTATACTACCAATTAGGCTATCAATATCATTTACGTGAATTACTTTACTATCATCTCTCTTTAAAAAGTTTAACATACTATATCCTCCTATATTAACTTTAATTTTACTAAAATATATTTTATATTTCAATTATAAGCTAATATAAATTATTATCAGTAACCATGTCACATAAAAAGGTACCAGTTTGGTCTATGTATAATGACCAATCGGTACCTCTTTTAACTTTATTAATTGTCTTCACTCATTTTAGCTTCCAATATTTTAGCTACTGCTTCTAGCCAATTACCATCAAAAAGCTCTATCATACCCTTATCACATGCGGCTGCAATCTTCGGGTCAATAGGTAATTTGGCAAGAACCTTAAGGTTATGTTTTTCTGCAATTTCTTCAATATGACTTTCACCAAATATTTGATAATCCTTATCATTATCCGGACATTTAAAATATGACATATTTTCAACTAATCCAAGGATAGGAATATTCATCATTTCAGCCATTTTAACTGCTTTAGATACAATCATAGAAACAAGCTCCTGTGGAGATGTAACTACAATAATACCATCAACTCCAATAGATTGAAATACTGTAAGCGGAACATCTCCTGTGCCAGGTGGCATATCTATAAACATAAAATCCACATCATTCCAGATAACATCTGTCCAAAATTGCTTAACTGTTCCGGCAATAATTGGTCCCCTCCAAACAACTGGATCAGTATCATTTTCTAAAAGTAAATTAATTGACATAATATCAATACCAGTTTTCGTTTTTACTGGATGTATACCAATCTCACTACCCTTCGCTTTTTCTTTGATACCAAATGCTTTTGGAATAGACGGTCCAGTAATATCAGCATCAATTATGGCACTATTATAGCCCATTCTATTCATAGTAACTGCTAGCATTGAAGTGATAAGTGACTTACCTACTCCACCTTTTCCACTTACAATACCTATTACCTTTTTAATACTGCTCATTTCATGGGGTTTTTCCGAAAAGTCTGTTTTTTGTTCCTTTCTGTCTGTACAGTCCTCCATGCAGCTGCTACAGTTTTGATTGCAATCTTCACTCATATCTTATCTTAGCTCCTTTAATCAAATTATTGTTCCCAATTATAGGTCCTTCAGTAAATACTTCATATACTATAACATAAATCATATCACAAAGTGTAAATTTTTTTAATAATTGGTAAAGCACCAGCTCCAACATTCGAATTATAAATATTACTATGATATTATCTGCTTTCATCCAATAAAAAATATGTTCCTTGTAAATAATCTATTCCCAGAGATATAAGTGAATCTGCCATCTCCTTTGTTTCAACTCCATCTGCAATAATGGCTATTTGTAGACTTTTAATCATGTCAATAGTACTCTTAAGAACGATAATCCCTTTCTCCATATCAAAACATTTTTTAATGAAGGATTTATCAAGCTTAACATATTTGAAGGAAATGTGTTTAAAATATTCAAAGCTGCTGCGTCCTGTACCAAACCCATCCAAAATAAAGGGTAACCCATATTCCCTAAGTTTCTTAATATTCTGGTATATGATTGGTTGATCATAGAAATCCATGACTTCTGAGATTTCAATTCCAAAGATACTATAATCAAGTTGATATACTCTAATTATTGAACTAAGTTGTTGTAATAAGTCCTCCTGCATCAAATGTGCAACAGATAAATTAATACTTATATGTTCTGGCTTCTCACCATTAGTCGTCAAATTCTTTTTGACGTAGCTACATATATCCTCAAAGATTTTAATATGTATTTTTTTTAGATTCCTATAATCCTCAGTTTCATTATCCAGTTCACATGGGGATACATAGGTTGGCGGATTCGTTGAAAGCTTAAGCAGAGGCTCCCTGGCAAGCATCTTATTGTCGGATACGGAGTAAATCGGCATAAAGCATAGCTCATATTGAAAGCCATCCAGAATCTTCATAAGCTCTTTTTTCCCCGCTGTTTGTTGGTTCTTGATGTCAAAAGAAAGATCCTTTACTTTCAAAAAAATATTTTTTGAATTAAACGTATTATCTTTGAAATACTCTATATAATTGAAAAGATCAATTATTTCTTCTATATCCTCTGGATAGGAGATTTCAAGTATACGAGCTGAGATTGAAAGGTCCACATTCAAAACACTCCACTTTGAGAATACGAATTTAGACATAATACTCCTTAATAATTGATCCTTCTCCACAAAAGGTAGATTGCTTTTTATCTTAATCACAAATAAGCCATCCTCAATATTATAAACACCCTGTTGTCTATCTAGGGACTGCAAATATATAGAAACCTCGTTAATAAGAGAAAACCAATAATTTGTACCAATAGTAAAATTAATAATTGCTTTATCTTCTAGCTTTAATAAAATAATTGTAAATGGATCCTTGTTAATGAAATCCATCTGTAATTGTATTATTAATGCATGTCGGGTTAGTAAGCCTGTAGAATCCACCAGTTCCTCTTCTGAATTCTGGATAACTATAAAGAGTAAGAGCATGCAAACAGAGATAAAGAAGCTTTGTATCATAACATTATCAAGAATAAAATCAATAATAATTATAGTAATAATAGCCACGCTCATTCCCATTACCATAAAACGTATTTTTCTTTTAATTAGTTTTTTGTTATAAAAGCTAATTAAGATATTTAATATAAGATAATAACCTGCTTGTATAAACAAATATAAGAAACCGACTCCACGGATATAATTACCTGTCTCATCTATGTAAAATACCAAGCTTGTCAAGTTATTTGATAGAAGTATTATCAATACTAGAACCACAGGAGTGTATAATATAATCTTTTCTCTTAATTTCAAACCCTTTAGCTTGTCAAGTAATTCCAACCCATACAGAGAAGATATAAATGGAATACTATTCTGTAAAATATAATAGGTATACATAACAAGATAAATAAACCATATAGGATATTTATCTATATTTCTTATTGTTTCTTCACTTAATATGTCAAGGAAACAGGATGCCAAACCTATCCAAAGCATAATCTCAAAAAACCTACTCTGATTATCAATGATACGTTTCTTGACATAGAATAGATATATTATGCAGATATATATAATTAGTCCACTGTTACAAAAATAATATTGAAACAATATCTTCCTCCCTCTATATGTGGATAGGTTGAATGTTACATTTATCTTATAAAATTGTTTTCTTCTTCAATAAACTTAATAAAGTCCTCTGCTGGGATTGGCCTGGAGTAATAGTAACCCTGCAAATAATCCACTCCAAGCTTAATCAGTGTATCAGCCTGTTCTTTGGTCTCCACTCCTTCAGCTATTAATTCAATATTTAAAGCCTTCATCATAGCAATATTGCCTTCTAGTACAACTTTTCCGGCATCATTCTTAAAATAATTCCAGAAAAACTCTTTATCTAATTTTACAAAATGAAAGGGCAGTTCAAGTATATAATTTATATTGGAATATCCACTCCCATAATCATCCAGAGCAAGTTTCATACCTAATTGGTCAAGTTCATGAAACAAATTATGAACAATTTCCGGAGTATGTATAGCAACCGTCTCTGTAATCTCTAGACATATCTGCTTAGGATTGATTTTGTTAGCTTTCATTATAGCGGTTAGTTGCTCCATTATATCCTTTTGCTTACACTGAACAACAGAAAGATTGACCTCGATAAAATGGATTCCCCTTTTATCAAGTTCGTATTGGTTATAAATATTGCATACTGTCTCAAAAATCTGCATACCAAGTATGGTGATTGTACCATCCTGCTCTGTTATTGGAATAAATTCATCTGGAGGGATAAATCCAAGCTCAGGATCCCTTAACCGAGCTAATGCTTCTGCCGAAACAAAACATTTATCTCTAACCGAATAGATAGGCTGATAATACACCTCAAAGGAATTTCTTTCCATTGCCAAGGTAATTGCTTTCCTTACCTGTAGCTCACGAAAATGTGTGTTTAAACTGATTTCTGTCATTTCTGTTTGAGTATTCTTGTCTTCTATCCCCCGTGAAGCAATCACACTTTTTATATAATCGTAAAGAATCGAATATGAATTGATATGCTCAGGAATTAAAAAGCGACTTGTTCTAATTGATAAATTAATACTCAAACCATTGAATCGCCAGTTCTCCTTGAATTTGTTAGTAAGCTTTTCCATCATCTTTAAACATTCCTTATCAGAAGGGTTCGAACATAGGACTGCAAAGCAACTATTACGAATATAATAGCATTCCTTTGCCTTCAACTCAAATTTAATGAATCGAGCTACCTCTTGAATTATATTAGTTAGATAACTGTAGCCCAAGGTATAGCTGATTCTTGCTGTATCTTCAAGAATAATTAGGATGACAGAGGTAGAAGTATTGCTAACTAGTTTGCTTTTTAGCTTATCATAAAAAGCATTCTGATTATATAGCTGAGTTCCACCGTGTATAACATCTTTACGATTCTGGAGAATCATAATTATTATTAATTCACTCATGGCGGTGCCAAAACTCTGTATTAGATATTGAGGATATAAAGTCTGAACTATAGAACATATGATATAGATAAAAACCAAAGAAGCAAAAGCACGAAATATAATGTGTTCCATCTCTTTTATGTATTTATAAGAGTATAAAGACCATAACAATAAGTATAAAAATGCAATAATGTACAGAATAACCAGGCCTACCTCTCGATGATAGACATTATTTGAATCAATACTAAATACAATACCTGTAAAAATATTTATAAGAATCATAATGCTTGTCACAAAATAAGGCAGAATAATAAATATTTTTTTAATATTCGAAAAGCGATTATCTATTCTTACCAGCAATAATACATAAATTATATAAATATAAACCTTATTATTATTTAGCAAATAATATATGTTCGTTACAATAGTAGCAAAGGCTTGTGAATACATATTAGGATTGCCAATAGTTAATGCACTGAGGATATCAAAAATTGTAGTCAATAAGCTATTAGTAAGCATCCCTAAAAGAACGCCGCTTTTTGGATCACGGAGTTTTTTTAGTTTTATAAAAACTAATAAGTTAATAATGTTCAGTAGTAAAGCGACATAATCATATTGTAATATATACATAGTGCCTCCAATTTACATAACTATATAGTATACACTAGTTTTTAATATGATTATTATATCACAAAATTAGCTAATAAAAAATATTATATGCTGTTTTTAGCACTAATGAAAATCATTATATTTATGAATCCCTTGTTTTGATTCTTTATTTGGCTAGCCTATAGATATAGACCCCCGATATTTTCCTTTACAAATATCGAGGGTCTATATCTATAGGCTAGCAAAACTATTATTAGTGATGGAACAAACGCATTCCCGTCATACACATCACCATTCCATACTTATCACAGCATTCGATTACAAGATCATCACGAATCGATCCACCTGGCTGAGCAATATACTTTACGCCGCTCTTATAGGCCCGTTCAATGTTATCTGAAAATGGGAAGAATGCATCAGATCCAATGGTTACATTAGTATTACTGGCTAACCATGCTTTCTTTTCTTCCATTGTAAATACCGAAGGCTTTACCTTGAAAGTTCTTTCCCAAACACCATCTTCAAGAATATCCATGTATTCATCGCCAATAAAAGTGTCAATTGCATTATCGCGGTCTGCACGACGAATTGTGTCTACAAATTCAAGATTAAGTACCTGTGGAGCTTGGCGAAGATACCAATTATCTGCCTTACTTCCAGCCAGTCTAGTGCAATGAATACGGGACTGTTGCCCAGCACCAATACCTATTGCCTGACCTTCCTTTACGTAACATACAGAGTTAGATTGTGTATACTTCAAGGTAATCATTGCTATCTTCATATCTATGATAGCTTGTTCAGGAATTTCTTTATTTTTAGTAACTACATTTGAAAACAACTGATTATTAATCTCAAAATCATTCCGTCCCTGCTCAAATGAAATGCCATAAATCTGTTTTGTTTCCAATGGAAGAGGCATATAATTCTCATCAATTTTAATAATATTATAGGCTCCCTTTTTCTTTCCTTTTAATATTGCTAGTGCTTCTGCTTCATAACCAGGTGCAATGATTCCATCTGAAGTTTCGCGACTAACAATACGAGCTGTGTCAACATCACAAACATCAGATAAGGCAATATAATCACCAAAGGATGACATTCGGTCTGCACCTCTTGCTCGTGCATATGCACAGGCAATGGGTGACAACTCTCCCATATCCTCAACAGAATATATTCTTGCCAGTGTCTCATTCAAGGGAAGTCCTACCGCAGCGCCGGCAGGTGATACATGCTTAAATGATGTTGCTGCAGGAAGACCTGTTGCCTCCTTTAATTCCTTCACTAACTGCCATCCATTGAAGGCATCTAGAAAATTTATATAGCCCGGTCTGCCATTTAACACCTCTACTGGAAGGTCACTTCCGTCCTGCATAAAGATACGAGAAGGTTTCTGATTTGGGTTACATCCATATTTTAATTGAATTTCTTTCATTTGTTCTATCCTCTCTTATTTGTTTTTATTAACTATTTTAGACTTAGTATCACCAGTTACAATATCAATATATCGAACAAATAAAGATACTTTATTTTCTTCATTTAAATTGCTCCAAATTGTGTCAGTAAATGTATCTATGGAGTTTGGAATAGAAACAAGCTCTGGCTCTCCTTCAAAACTCGGCAATGGATCCCCGTCTTCCTTGTAGGTATGAATAAAATGTCCCTCACCAGCAACAGGGTCTTCATAAGCAAAAGTATAACGATTACATGATGCTCCATTACCGTTATTACTCTTAAGGATTGACAGTGCATAATTAAATGACTCTGATTCAAGATGTACAATTCCAGAAATTCTTGGGGTATAGTTAGGTGCATCTGGCTCGAACTTACGGCTACGTAAGGACTGTTCGAAGGTAAGCTGTTTATCCATTCCCATATAAATAGTATCAGTTTGGTCACCATTTGTTACAATCGTCTTATTTCCTAATACACGAACTGGTGCGTAAATTATGAGACTTGGGTCCTCCAGCTTTGAAGGGTCAAAGGCCTGAGTACGAATTCCTCTACCTTCCTCCACGAAGATACGGTTACGGCTGTTTGAGCTTCTTCCCATAATAAAATATGCAATTACTGCTGATTTCCCATCCTCGGATTTGCCAATAATAATTCCTCTTCCTGGATAAGTATTGCTCTGTAATTCATTTTTTAGTGAAAGCATTTTCATCACTTAATCCTCCATCTTATCAATTTTTTGTTTACCTATTTTTAAATTTTACCACAAAAAAATCTGGATAAGGAAACACTACATAAAATGTACTGTAACACTTGCCCAGACGGTCGACTTTGAATATTCGTTACACTTCCTGTGGGTACTCCCACACAGTTTCCTGCTTCCGTCAGTAATGTAACATTCTTATAATATTTTAAATGAATTATTATATAAAATCAATAGCTAAATAGTATTGTTTAGATTATTATAATTTTTTGCAGATAATCTCTTTTACTTCAAATATGATTTAAATAATATAACCCAATATTGCTGCAATAACTACTATTAAAGGTGCAGGTAGTTTCTTTGATAATAACAATAATAAACTTAATACTACAACTCCATAAGCTACTATATTCCCTGGTAGTTCAATGGATTGTGTTATTGCTGTCATTGTAATTAAGCTTGCTGCTGTAATAGTAACTCCCTTAAGAAAATATTTGACATGGGTGATTTTGCGTAAGGATTTCCATAATGGAAACATAAAAAATACTAATAAAGTACCTGGCATAAAAATACTTAATCCACCTAATAAACCAGCAAAAAAAGAATATCCAGTCCCTGCAAAAGATCTTGAAGATACAAATGCTGCAAAGCTAAACAGTGGACCAGGAATGGCTTGGTCAATAGCATAGCCAGAAAGGAAATCCCTAAGTGAAATAAGTGATTGTGATTCAACAAGATCCTGTATCATCAAAGGTATAACAATTTGACCCCCACCAATAACTGAATAGCCATAACGATAAAATGAGGTGTATAGGGTTACCCAAGGGGCTGTAATCCAAGTCCTTAACCCTTCGTTTAGCACCGCTAAGCCAATAACAACTACTAGTATTAACCACCTTGGCTTATAGGCGACACTGTGTTGAGACTTTTTTCTCAATTGTGGTAGTAAAATGACTAAGCCACCAAATACCAACAAAATAGGAACTACCCACATTGAATAGCCAACTAAAAGTAGACTAAGAATTAACATGATGGTAAATAGAATATAATCTTTACCTTCTTTAAGTACTTTTTTTGATAGTGTTATTGCCGCATAAATAATAAATGCTACAGCAACAGCTGGTAAATAATGAATGATTGGCTTCCAACCATCATTCATTTCAATTTGAGTGAAAAACACTCCAATTAAGCCCATGATAATAATCGCTGGCAATGTCCAAACTAAAAAAGATAGCAAAGCCAATATCGGGCCACCAACATAATATCCTATGGCAGTGATTGTTTGTGTACTTGAAGGACCTGGTACCAATGCATATAGGCCAATCATCTCGGTAAGCTCTTCTTCTGTTAAATACTTCTTCTTATTAACAAGAATTGAAGAAAATACACCATAATGTGCTTCTGGTCCTCCATATGACCCCAATGAACAAATTAAAACATCCTTTATAAAGGCACTCCATGGTACCTTAGTTTTATTATTGTTTTCTCTTTTCATATAGTCACCTTTCATAACTCTCTGTTGTACTTTGAGTTTCATAGCTAATGTATTATATTATGATTATAGCTGTCTAAGAATCTCTTCCTTTGCATAGTTAATCGCCTTAGCTACACTTCCCTCCTCAAATGGTACTGATAGCTTAGCAAGCTTTAGGAGATTCAAATAGTTCGTACTTCCACCAGCTTTACATAGAGCCAGATAATCCTTCCATGTCTGCTCTTTGTCTTCAGCATAACGCTTCTTTAATTCCATCGCACCCATAGTGGTCAGTGTATAATTTATATAATAGAAGGGGTATAGGAAAATATGCAGCTTATGGTACCAGAAGCCTCCCCTTTCCATAAACTCATTATCCTCATATCTACGCCATGGCATATACTTTTCTTCAAGCTTATGCCACTCATAGGTCCGTTCCTTCGGAGTAAGCTCTGGCTTTTCATACATTATATGCTGGAATTCATCAACAGCCACGCCAAAGGGTACAAAGGTCAAAGCTCCCTGCAAATGAGCAAATCTGAACTTATCTGCATCCTTGCCAAAGAATTGCTCAGCATAAGGATATGAAAATTGTTCCATAGCCATGGAATGGATTTCCGCTATATCAGTACTGGTCGAATAATAATTTGTACATCTCTGTGATCTCATAGCCTCATATCCGGCAAATGCATGACCAAGCTCATGGGTTAATACTCCTACATCAAAAATGGTTTGATTGAAGCAAGAAAATACATAGGGTGCTTTATAATCAGATAACTCTGTCATATAACCAGTAGACGCTTTATTTGGCTTATTTTTCAAATCCATAAGCTCATGCTTAATCATATAATCAATAAATTCACCGGATTCTGGGCTCATATCATGATACATCTTTTGAGCCTCTTTAACTAGATAATCGTCATCACCAATAGGGATAGCATTGCCATCAGGATATATAAATTTCTCATCATAAGCATACAGATTGTCAACACCAATCCTTTTCGCCTGGGCTTCATACAGCTTTTCACATAAGGGGACCAGCTCTCTTCTCACCTGCTCACGAAAAGCTGCCACCTCCTTCTGCCCAAAATCACTACGTCCCTGTTGCATATAGCCAAGAGGAATATAATTATCATACCCTAATACTTGTCCCATTTTATTTCTTATACTAACAAGCTCTCCAAATATTTCTTCCATTGCTGCTTCATTTGAGTGATAAAAATCAGAGTAGGCTTTAAATGCAGCCTTACGTGTTTCTCTATCAGTATGCTCGAGATATTTCTCAATTCCATATAGATTAAGAGTCTTACCATCAAATTCTATCTTAGCCGTAGCCATAAGCTTCTGGTAGCTCATAGTTAGTTTTGCCTCTTGCTGAATGTATGGAACTAACTCCTCTTTAAATTTATCTACTTCACGCTTTTCTATTACAAGATATTCCGGTCCATATTCAGCCTTTATCTCATCTGTATACTTACATTCTAGCAGCGCTTTACTTATCATAGTGATTTCAACACCTGCTGCCGCAAAACGTTCATCATTATACTCTACTTCCTTCTCATAAAATTCATCTGTTGTATCTAAAGTATTTCGAATATAAGCAATCGTATACATTGTAAGTGCAGAGCTAAATAACTTCTCTCTCTTTTCAAGTACTGCTTGTATATCACTATATTTTTTTGCAACTTGTATCTCCTTGACCATGTTAAGACTATCCTCTTTAAGCTTATCAAAATCAGGCCTAATATACTCTAATTGTGAAAATGTAAAATTGTTCATGTTGCTCCTCTTTTCTATGTGTAAGACATT
>CAZMYP010000016.1:22640-34096 GCA_964570535.1 uncultured Herbinix sp. | reverse complement strand
TGATTCTGGCATAGTAACCTCCATGCTTTCCGTCAACCGTATAAGAACCTAGGCAAACATGGTACTCTTCCTCATTCTCGCCGATCAGTGGTTTACTTTGGAACATTTTTTGTGCCAAATACTTTTTCGGATGTTTCTTAACATCCTTCATGATTTTCTCGTACTCATCTCCCACACAAGCTTCCTGAATAGATATCTTTTCGCCTACTCTACCATAGGCAGGCTTATAAATATATCCCTCTTTCCCCTTGGCAGCCTTAACCTCAAGCGTCTCGGGGAGAAGGCTTCTCCATGTGGACATACTGATACCATTTTTCTCAAGAACATCCCAAACTAAGGGGAACCTCTTCGTTTGAGCGAAGATAGCAATCGGATGATTACAGGAAACCGTCGTGGTATCAAAATACCCTTGCCAACGTTTAGGCTTGATATCAGCCACCCACTCTAAAGGGGTAAATCGAAAAATTGCGTCCACTTTACCTTCGTTCCCGTCCAAAATGCTATATGCCTGATGGTCTTGAAACCTTACATGGTCCGCTGCACAATAAATAATCTGATAACCCTTCTCCTTTAGCCTATCACCTAAAAACTGCATAACTTGCCTATCATCACTATAGGAAGTACAATGCACCATCATAATACGACCATTAGGAGGCACCTTGGCAGATATCGCCTGTACCATTCTTTCAGAAAAGTTTATACAATCAAAATCCTTCTCCCCTATGACCTTTCGCGCCGCTTTCGGCATAAAGGAGCCTTCTGCAAACCCTCCCGGTACATCGCTGTTTACTTCACTAAGAGCCCAAGTTCCCTCAATCGTAGGATGAAAATCATAACGCATCAGGCGAACATGCTCCTCAGGCTTATAATTCGTCATAGTTCTGAGTTCCTGATAGAATTTCTTGGATATTTCCAGCGGGCCAGTAAGCCGCAGGTTTTCATTTAGAAACTCTTCTGCACTTCTGGTCTCCTGATCTAATGCTTCTGTTAGTCTCTCTAGCTCTTCATGCTCCTTTTGGGTAATCACTAGTGCATATTTTGCAATCGTATTACAATCTAAAAACTGTGGGTCCCATTTATAACAGTCAAATAGCAAATTCAATCTGTACTCTTCAAATTCTTCGTTTGGTATTGGCACTAATCGCATACATTACACTCCTAAGTTCTCAAATAGTCCATTCGAATTTCCTCAAAGTTATTTCGAAATACTATGCCGTAAAATCCTCCCACTTCAGTGCCTCTCACATTTTCTTCTCTATCATCTATAAAGAGGCCTTCTGTAGGATTTAGTCCATACTTTTCTAGTAAATAATAATAAATTTTCGGATTTAGCTTAGCTATCATTATACTATGGCAGGCTATTCGATTTTGCTCCTGCTTCTTTTAGAAAAGGTAAAATACAGATACCAAATAACACTGAAAGCTAAGACAAAAAACATAGGTATAAAAAGTTCCATATATAACATAGCTCCTTTAGTAAGGTACTGATTCGTTCCCTTACCAATAAGGTCCTCATGCCTAATTCTATTAAGAAATATAAGGAAGTGACTTATCAAGAACAAAATTGTTCTGATTATTATATACCGCTTTGCCACAAGCACAAACTTACTTTTCATTCTGTGTACTTTAAAACTTGTATATATAATATAAAGTACAAATACCCCAGCCATTACAAATAACAGTACCCTTAAAATCGGAATATCAAGATAAATATTTATCTGTGCAACAAAGAATATTATTGATAAGGTATCTATGGAAAGTATCATACTAATAAATAATACTATTAGTCCTCGTTTTTCCTCTTCATATTCATAGGGCTTTTTATATTCATCTCTCATAGCTTATTCCCCTTTCAAGAACCCAGTTAATGTAATTATATCACAAATACTTTTAAGGTAAATAAATTTAAATGTTCCTATGTTTTATTGTCAAGCCCTTTAAAAAGTTTCTGGCATACCGATCACCGCATTCCTTATAGTTCCTATGTTCCTCTCTCCGAAGTACAGCACTTAACTCACTCTTAGATAAGATGCTTCCAGATGCTTCAAAAATATCAAGCATATCTTCACTAGTAAGTGATAATGCAATCTTAATCTTCTTTAACATCACGTTATTTACAGTTTTATTATCTTTAATCATGAATAAGTGGTTATTGGATTCCAAGGAATTAGGATCTTGTTTTCCTCTCTTGAAAATAATAAAGCCATTTAAAAATGCTTCCAACATGTAGTTGTTACATTTTTTTATGTCCTTATCAAGAATAAACTTATCTTCATCCACTTCAAAGCTTCTGTCCTTTTTGGGATTTAAAAGTATTCTTTGTAATTCTTCCTTGGTTACGCTTATACCTCCCAAATCAAATATCTCTATCATATGGGAATCCTTTATATCCAGTGCATATCTTAACCTTATCAATATTTCGTTATTATTCATTGTACTCTCCATTTCAGCTCATATTTATTATAGATAAGAGGAGAAAATTATATTTTTCCCGATAATTAATATCAATACACTTATAATACCAATCAGATGCTTTTAGTCAACTCTTTTCTATGAATCACTGTGAATAATTATTAAAATGATTGTAATAATTTAGCTTTCTTGCTATACTAAATATTAATTATCGATTTATAATAGGAGGAGCATATGGATTACAGAACATATTTAAGAAATTACCCAGATACAAGTGGTCGTTTTGGTGACTATGGAGGAGCTTTTCTTCCTGATGAGCTTGTGCCTGCATTTATTGAAATATCAGAGGCATATCAGACTATCTGTCATTCGTCTCAATTTATTAATGAGCTTAGAAGAATTCGTAAAGAATTTCAAGGCCGTCCAACACCTGTCTATCATTGTGAACGCTTATCCAGGCATATTGGTGGTGCTCAAATCTATTTAAAACGAGAAGATCTTAATCATACTGGTGCTCATAAGCTAAACCATTGTATGGGAGAAGGTCTTTTGGCAAAATTTATGGGCAAAAAAAGATTGATTGCTGAAACTGGAGCTGGTCAACACGGTGTTGCTCTGGCAACTGCTGCTGCCTTCTTTGGTTTGGAATGTGAGATTCATATGGGAGAGGTTGATATAGCAAAGCAGGCCCCAAATGTAACTCGTATGAAGATTCTTGGTGCCAATGTAGTTCCCGTTTCCCATGGATTAAAGACACTTAAAGAAGCTGTAGATTCCGCTTTTGAAGCATATGCTAAGAATTATAAGGATTCTATCTACTGTATAGGTTCCGCCCTTGGACCACATCCCTTCCCCTTAATGGTTCGAGATTTTCAATCAGTTATCGGATATGAGTCAAAGGAGCAATTTATGGAAATGACTGGCCTAATGCCAGATGTTGTCTGTGCCTGTGTAGGTGGTGGAAGTAATGCAGCTGGTATGTTTATTCCCTTCCTAGAAGAAGCTGTTGACCTTGTTGGTGTAGAACCCTTAGGCAAGAGCTCTAATCTAGGTGATCATGCAGCATCCATGTCTTTTGGTGAAAAAGGAATTATGCACGGTTTTGAAAGTATTATGCTAAAGGATGAGAAGGGGGAACCCGCACCAGTCTATTCAATCGCCAGTGGCCTTGATTATCCCTCCGTTGGACCTGAGCATGCCTTTTTACATGACTTAGGCCGAATTCAGTACCAGGCTGTATCTGATGAAGAAAGCATAGAAGCATTCTTTTTGTTATCCAGACTTGAGGGTATCATTCCAGCTCTTGAAAGCTCTCATGCTGTAGCTTATGCAATGAAAAAAGCTAAAGAAATGAAGCAAGGCTCTATATTGGTAAACCTAAGTGGACGTGGAGACAAGGATATTGATTATGTTGTTGAACATTATAATTATGGTGAACAATATATATAAGAGTAAATACATATTGTATCAGGCACAGTAATCACTTACAGTGCCTGATACTAGCTAAGAGAGGATTTTAATATGAATAAACAAAAAGCAAAAAGAATTGGCGCGATTATAGGCATTATAGCTATATTATCACTATATATAGTAACATTATTTATTGGAATATTTGCATCTGATAAGTATCCACAATTGTTTATGGCAAGTGCTTTCTTAGCAGTTATCATTCCAATTATGATTTATTGTTTTGTAGCAGTTTATAAATACGTTCACAGAAAAGACAAGGCTATAGTAGATGACGAAGTTAAAGACAAGGTTCAATAGACTAGAATATGTGAAAAGGAAGCTTACGCTTCCTCTTTTATTTTCTTAAAATATTCTTTAATGGTTTTTTCATATCCGTTATCAGAAGGAACATAGAACACATAATCCTTAATTTCATCTGGCAGATATTGCTGTTCTACATAATGATTCTTATATTCATGAGCATACTTATATCCGATTCCACGGCCAAGCTTCTCTGATCCCTTATAATGAGCATCTCTTAGATAAGGGGGAATGGTGGCTGTCTTTTCCTCCCCAACCACTTTCATAGCTGCTTCAATTGCATTACATGCAGAATTACTTTTTGGTGCAGATGCTACATATGTCACTGCCTGAGACAATATTATCTGTGCTTCAGGCATGCCAATTCGCTCAACAGCCAAGGAAGCATTTACTGCTACAACTAGGGCATTGGGATCTGCATTTCCTACATCCTCTGCAGCACATATCATAATCCTTCTTGCTACAAAGCTTACTTGTTCACCTGCATAAAGCATACGAGCAAGATAATAGATTGCCGCATCTGGGTCTGATCCTCTCATGCTTTTGATAAATGCTGATATTGTGTCGTAGTGATTATCTCCACCCTTGTCATACTTTAGTGCACGCTTTTGTATACATTCTGAAGCAACCTCTATAGTAATATGAATTAATCCATCCTCTGATCGCTCAGTAGTAAGCACACCCAGCTCAATGGAATTAAGGGCGGCTCTAGCATCCCCATTAGCCACATCAGCCAGAAAATCCAAGGCGTCATCATATAGCTTTACCTGATAAGCCCCAAGACCTCTTTCCTTATCACTTACTGCCCTTGTTAGTAGTATTTTAATATCATCCTTCTCCAGTGGCTTTAATTCAAATATAATAGATCTAGAGATTAAGGCCGAATTTACTTCAAAGTAAGGATTTTCTGTTGTGGCACCTATCAATACTATGGTTCCATCCTCTACAAAGGGTAATAAATAATCCTGCTGGCTTTTATTAAATCTATGAATTTCATCTATAAAGAGAATTGTCTTCTTCCCATACATACCTAGGTTGTTCTTTGCTTCGCTAATTACAGCCTCCATATCCTTCTTGCCTGATGAGGTGGCGTTAATCTGAGTAAAGATAGAGCTTGTGGTATTAGCAATAACCTTAGCCAGGGTGGTTTTTCCCGTTCCTGGAGGTCCATAGAGAAGAATCGAACTGATTTTATCAGCTTTAATTGCCCTATAAAGAAGCTTGTCCTTACCTATAATGTGTTTTTGCCCAACTACCTCTTCTAAACTTTTGGGACGAATCCTAGAAGCCAAAGGGGAGTCCTTTTTCAATTCCTGATTCCTCATATAATCAAACAAATCCACAATTTCACCTCCGATAGTACTATGAATACAGTAGTTATTACTTTGAACCTCTCACGACTAAAGCCACGAGTGTTCTTCTTGTGTTAATAAAAAATTACTTTTTTCATCAATTTATTATTGCTTTATTCGTATATTAGGGCATAATAATAATTATCTTATAAGTTAGAAAGAGGTAATCACAATGAACTTACCCAAGGATCCTTATATCCTATTAAGCTTTATAAATACAAAATTAAGAAATGAATTTCACTCATTGGAAGAGTTATGTATAACTATCCCTGCTGACAAAGAAGATTTGGCATCTACCCTGTCTGCTCTTGGTTATATCTATAGCCAAAGCCATAATCAGTTTATTCATAATAATCAACTTAAGTCTTGCTGATCTTTATCCTATTTCTTTGCTTTCGATTATTGAAAATTTTTATAATAATATGAAATACAATAAAACCTATAACAGCACCTATTGTATCAATCATTACATCTCTAATCTCCCCGCTTCTTCCTGGGATAAAGGTCTGGTGAAATTCATCAGACGACGCATAAAATGCTGTCAATCCTATTGTCATAGCGGCTAGCCCATAGCCCTTTAAGCTTGATAACCAAAGTGGCCAAGCTATTGCCACAGCCAGCACTGCAAACTCCGTTATATGGGCCCCTTTTCTAACAAAGTAATCCAAATCCTCTAAAGTCTTTATTCTATCTTCATCACTTTTGGCTTGTCCGGTGATGCTTTCGTAGGTCGAATAAACAAATTCAGTTATTTCCAGGCTGCTTTGACCGGATATGTCTGCCGGCTTAGACGAAAACACAAATATAATAATCATTAAAAAAATTGCTGGTAGCCAGGATAACATTCTTTTCATAGTTCTCTCCTTCAATCTGCTCTTTGAACATTATAACATATAATTAGCACTTCGCAAACATATGTTTCTATTCCTTTTAAAGTCTCCTTTTGAAGTCCGCCCTTGCTTCCCATATAAGCTATTGCTATAATATAGTAACTAGTAAATGAAAGGATGTCTGTAAAATGGAGCAAGCCCTAGATTCATATAATACTATTTATCAGGGTGGTGTAGGTGAATTTATAATGAAAAAATCTAGGTTTATTTCATCTGTCACTCTCACTGAAACCGAAGAGGAGGCTCTTGCATTTATAGAGGGCTTAAGAAAGAATTATTGGGATGCTTCTCATAATTGCTATGCATATATTATTGGCACTAAGAATCCAATTATGCGCTGCTCAGATGATGGAGAACCCAGTAAAACAGCAGGCAAACCAATGCTCGATGTTCTAACTGCCAAGGAGCTCACCAACCTTGTTGTGGTGGTGACAAGATACTTTGGAGGAACCTTACTTGGAACAGGTGGATTAGTAAAGGCTTATCAGTCTGCTACAATAGAGGGCCTAAATAATTCTCTTATTATTAGGAAGGAACCCGGTATCCATATGCAGCTTGTTACAGATTATAATCTATTAGGTAAAATACAGCATTATATTGCGCATGAGGGCCTATTCCTTGTATCTTCGGACTTCACTGACACTGTTACACTAAACCTAATGATTCCAATTGATATGGTAGACAGCTTTCACAAAAAAATAGCCAATCTGTCTAATGGCTCTTTATCAGCTAAGGAAATAAAAAAAGCATACTTTGCAATAATTGACCGCCAAGTACACCTTTTCTAAGAGCCCTTATGTATGTCCTAATCCAATATAAAACTGTTATAATACAAGTCCTTCACACCTAAGTGTAATTAATTGATCCACTATTTCTACCATTGAAATAGGGGTCACTACATGTTGAAATAGAACCTTAGCAATTGTTTCTGTTTTGTCTTTTGAATATGATATACCCTCTACCTCTTCAACTTCCTGATTATCATCTAAATATTTGATAATCCTTATACCATAGTAGGGTTCCTCGGTGTTAAAATTATGATTTTCTGTAAGATTGTATTCAAGTCTCATCTTCCTGTTGTCTTCCAAGGTGACTTCATTACTGAACAACATCTTCATCTTTTCCATTTCTTACCCCCATGTACAAAAAATCCCAAAAAGCAACTGACAATAAAATTATACAATGAAAATAAGATTTTATAAAGCAGATGTCAACGCACTTTTTTATAGCGTTCGTTCTAATTCGACACCTCTACTTAATTCCACTTAAATACTTTAAAGTTTTTAGTAATACTTATATTTTTTATTTAAAATATAAGTATTACAATATAAAAATCACCAAAACAATATGTTATTTCAAGCTGACCTTTGGTAATTATATGGAGACTACAAAATTATGCTTTATTTAATGATAATAATTTGATATACTCTTCTTAGCTTAATAATCCACGCATATGCTTTATGCATATTGGAGGTAATTATGAATTACAGTAAAAAAGGTGTTGAACAAAAACAACATTATATAAAATCTACATCTAGAAGACTTACTTCAAAACTAAGAGTTACTATGTTTCGTTTATGCATTATTACCACTGTTGTGGCAATTATAATCGGCGTGTACGCCGGTCTTGGTTATATAAGGGGATTAATTGATAGCGCTCCTAACATTGCAAAGATAGATGTAAGCCCCAGGGGCTTTACCACTAAGGTATATGACAGCGAAAGTAATGTAATTGAGAATCTAGTGGGTGCCCACGCTAATCGTGAATACGTTAAAATCGACAAGATTCCCAAGATTGTTCAAGATGCATTTGTCAGCATTGAGGATGAACGGTTCTATGAGCATAACGGAGTTGATGCTAGAGGAATACTCCGTGCTTTCTTTTCAGGTATTAAGCGTGGAGAATTCGACGAAGGAGCCAGTACATTAACTCAACAGCTTATTAAAAACCAGGTATTTGATGGAGGTATGGAGCTTGAGTTTTTTGACCGACTGGAACGAAAGATACAAGAGCAATATCTAGCGGTACAATTAGAGAACCAATTGAATGATAAGCAGTTAATTCTTGAATATTATTTAAATGCTGTTAATCTTGGCTCACGCACCTATGGAGTTCAGACAGCATCCAAAAGATATTTCAACAAGAATGTATGGGACCTTACACTATCAGAAGCTGCTGTTTTAGCGGCTATTATCCAACTGCCTGTTCACCATAATCCAATTACTAATCCTGACCGTAATGAAACTCGTAAGAATAAAGTACTTGAAGAAATGTTAGATCAGGGAAGATGCACTCAAGAACAATACGATGAAGCCATGGCAGATGATGTCTATTCCAGAATTCAAACTGTTAACGAGAAGCAATCTTCTTCCTCTTACTATAGCTCTTTCACTGATGAATTAATAGAACAACTAATGGAAGACTTGCAGTCGAAGCTGGGATATACCCAGGCTCAAGCCATAGACCTTATATATAGCGGAGGATTAAGGATAATTACTACCCAAGATCCTACTATACAGAGAATAGCAGACGAGGTCTTGTCTGATGAATCCATGTATCCCGAACTCGGTATATCATTCTGGGAACTAGATTATGATTATGCTCTTTCCATTCAGAAAAATGATGACGAAAAGACCGAAATACATTACCACAAAAATGACCTACTGGATTTCTATAAGGATTATCCAGACCCTGATAATCTATATGTTGATGATAAAACCAGCAAATTCTCTTTGTTATTTAAAGACAAGGAGGATATGCAGAAAAGGCTAGATGAATTTAAGGAGGCCATGCTAGAGGATGGAGATACTATACTTGGTGAGAAGGTGTCTATGACTATACAACCTCAAGTCTCCTTTGTAGTAATGGATCAATCTAACGGACATGTGCTGGCAATCGTTGGGGGTAGAGGAGAAAAAACAGGTAATCGTACTCTTAACAGAGCTACTAATACAAAAAGACTTCCCGGCTCCACCTTTAAGATCTTGTCTACTTATCTTCCGGCTTTAGATTCTGAAGGTTATACCTTGGCAAGTATACAAGACGATGCAGGACCCTATTATTATCCAGATACTGATACCGAGGTGAATAACTGGAAGGCCAAGAAAGAATATGAGGGATTAAGCACTCTACGACAGGCTATTTACGATTCAATGAATATTGTAACCGTTAAGACCTTTGCAGAGATAACTCCTAGAGTAGGTTATGATTATCTAAAAAAACTCGGCTTCACCACCTTAGTTGAGTCCCGTACGGAGCCTGATGGCAGAGTTGTGTCTGACATTAATCATCCTATGGCCTTGGGTGGTCTAACCGATGGTGTAACCAATTTAGAATTAACTGCAGCCTATGCAACTATAGCCAATAAGGGAGTATATATTGAACCCGTCTTATATACAAAGGTTCTAGATCATAATGGTAAAGTGTTATTGGAAAATGAACCCAACAAGGAACAGATTATCAAGGAATCAACTGCATGGCTATTAACAAGTGCTATGGAGGATGTTGTAAATATAGGTACCGGTAAGGCCTTAAAGCTAAAAGAAATAAGTATACCAGTTGCTGGCAAAACAGGATCTACTTCTGATTATAATGACTTATGGTTTTCAGGCTTCACCCCTTATTATACAGCTACTATTTGGTCAGGCTTTGACAATAACAGATCTATGACAGAACGCACCTTTAATCGAGTAATTTGGCGAACTATTATGGAAAGAGTTCATATTGAGAAGGGTCTTGAGAAGAAGTCCTTTGAGATGCCTGACTCCATTGTAACTGCAAAGATATGTACTAAGTCAGGAAAACTAGCAGTTGAAGGATTGTGTGATCAATATATTGGTGGCAATACTACTAAGGTTGAATATTTTGCTAAGGGATCAGAACCTACTGAAATCTGTGATATCCATGTAAAGGCATCCATTTGCACAGAATCCTCCTCTTTAGCCACACCATATTGCCCAATTCTTAGCCAGAAGGAAACTGTCTTCCTCAACAAAATAGAAACCGGCGTAACTTATGATACGCCTTATATTCTTCCTAAAGATACATGTACTTTGCATACTTCATATTTCGAAGATGAACCACCCTTTACTCCAACTGAATATATCTTTGAAGATGACTATGAGTATGATTTTGAAAATTAGCTTTTATAAGGGGGATGTCGCTTTAGCGGCAGCCCCCTATTTGTATTTAGCCAGCAAGCTGGCCGCGCTCAGCGCGAGGGTTTTGCAAGTGAAACCCTTTCTTGTGTTTTATGTTTTCATTTTAGGATTAAAAAGCCACGATGCCATATATGATATTATCAAAGCCGCTGAAATTCCCACCGATGATGCTGTAAATCCTCCACGAAATATTCCGATAAAACCATCCTGATCAACGGATTTCTTTACCCCTTGAAATAAAGCATTACCAAAGCCTGTTAGGGGTATACTGGCCCCAGCTCCAGCCCATTTAGAAAAAGGCTCATACAGTCCGAGGGCACCTAGAACTGCACCAATACAAACTAATATTACCATAACTCTGCCGGGCATCAATTTTGTTTTATCTAATAATATCTGAGCAAGTGCACATATTGCACCCCCTACTAAAAAAGCTATAATATAACTCATTTAAGAACCAACTCCTTTCCCTTGAATTAACGGGCTTCTACTGCTACAGCATGAGCAATACCCGGAACTGTATTACCCTCATTAAAGCTGACCTGAGATAACAAAGCACCGGTTGGTACAAACAGCACTCTTTTCCATTCCCTCTCTTTTAGCTTCTTTACTATATAACTGCTAAAGGTGATAGCCGAACAACCACAACCGCTGCCTCCTGCATGAGTATCCTGTGTCTCTTGATCAAATATCTCTATACCACAATCCATATACTGATTAGATATGTCATAATCCTTTTCCTTTAATAAATCTACAAGAATATCCCCTCCAACATAACCCAAGTCTCCTGTAATAATCTTGTCATAATAATCCGGCTTTATATTAAAATCCATAAGATGCTGTTTTATGGTCTCATATGCAGCAGGAGCCATTG
>CAZMYP010000016.1:0-22630 GCA_964570535.1 uncultured Herbinix sp. | reverse complement strand
ATAATCCACTATTTTTCCAGTTGTTATCCCTGTTATTACAATTTCAGTTTCTCCTTCACTCTTCTTACTAATACTATTTGCTATAATTACTGCTCCTGACCCAGTCACTGTCCATGAAGCCGAATAAGGTCTTTGATTCCCATAATCTAATGGGAATCTAAACTGTTTTTCTGCCCCAGCAAAATGACTAGAGGTTATAGCCAATACCTTGTCTGCAAAGCCACCATCAACTAGTAATGCCCCTATTGACATTGCTTCTCCCATGGTTGAGCAGGCTCCGTATACTCCAAATATGGGTATTTCTAGTTCAGCAATACCAAATGAAGTGGCAATTAATTGCCCAAGAAGATCTCCCCCAACCATATAACGTATATCAGTATTTTTCAGCTCGACTTTCTGAAGAGCTTTCTGAGCTGCCAGCTTCATTAGCTCACTTTCAGCCTCCTCCCAATTGTCCTTTCCTACCATAGGGTCATCGATAACCTGGTCAAATAGCTGACCAAAAGGGCCCTCGCCTTCCTTTTTACCCGCAAAAGATGATTCTGCAATTATATATGGGGGATTTTTAAATGCTATACTCTGCTTTCCTACTGATTTAGAAGCCCCCTCGGCCTGCTTCTTAATATCCTTTTTATTTTTATTGCCATTAATGTTATCAGACACTTTCACAGCTCCTATTCTCTAGTTATACAATACCAACCAGTATTAGCAGGTAATATACCAAGCCCAATACCCAGGATGAAAATATTCCATATAGGATAACTGGCCCAGCAATGGTAAAAACCTTACATCCTATACCATATACCTGTCCTTCTTTTTTGTATTCTACTGCCGGGGCAGCTACAGAATTGGCAAACCCAGTTATAGGCACCAGTGTTCCGGCACCACCCGCTTTAGCCAGTCTTTGATAAAGTCCTAATCCTGTAGACAATATAGCTAGGAATACCAGGCATAAGGTAGTATAGCTCTTGGCTAGCTCCATATCACCAAATTTATCAAGAAAGAAATTAGTAAATGCCTGCCCAATAACACATATAGCTCCACCAACAACATAAGCCTTAACACAATTCTTTGCGGTACTAAATGTTGGCGTTACCTGCTTCACATATTTATTATAGCTTTCATTTCTTAAGGTCTTATTACCTTCCCTAACAATATCAGAGATCTTGTTTTTATCCCTTTCCATCCAAAACCACCTCTCAAACTTTAAAGCTCAGATAGACTTCTATACTATTGTTTCAATAACCAGTTCCTCTACCAGAGTTCCCTTATAATCATCCTTCACATCCTTTGTAAAGCCGCTTACCAATAGTACAATTGTAATCGCTGCAACAAGAAGAAAAGCACTTATTAGAAATATTCTTTTTCGTTTAACTAGCATTTTATCTCTCCTAGCATCAATAGTTTTTAACAATAAAAGTATCAATATAACTATTGATACTTTTATTGTATATATTTATTTTATATTATTATGTGATATTAAAAAGTAACTATACTGGAAAATCCATACATAATCATGCTCCCAGCTTATCTCTTAAAATTTTAAGAATTCTTTTTTCCATCCTAGACACCTGAACCTGGGATATACCAAGTTCCTTTGCAATGTCAGTTTGTGTTCTATCTTTAAAATATCTAAGCTTGATAATCTCCTGCTCCCTCTCATCCAGAGAGGCAATAACCTCATTTAATGCAAGCTTATCTATCATGTTTTCGTTTTCATCCTTAGTTTCTGCTAATTTATCAATCAAATATATTGGGCTACCATCACCCTGGTAAATAGTTTTATATAATGATTCTACTTCCGCTCCAGTCTCTAATGCCATCAAAATTTCTTCTTTTGCAATGCTAAGCTCCCGTTCGATTTCCTCGATAGTGGGTTCTCTGCCATACTTACTCCCATATCTTTCTCTATATATCCTAATCTTTGTCGCACTTTCTTTTATAGATCTACTAACCTTAATCATCCCATCATCTCTAAGAAAGCGCTTGATTTCCCCTGTTATCATTGGCACTGCATAGGTTGAGAATCTTACTTCATAAGAATCATCAAATTTATCTATTGCCTTAATCAAGCCTATACTGCCAATCTGAAACAAATCCTCCATCTCATGACCACGATTAGCAAATCTCCTAACAATACTCCAAACCAAACCCACATTTTCAGTTACAACAAGATCCCTTGCTTCCTTGTCTCCTTCCCTAGATCTTTTAATTAACTCAAGTGTATCCACATTAAACCTCACTCCCTTCATAGCAAATTATTAAACTGCATTTTGTCCAGTCTGCTGTGTATGCTCTTTATAGAGCTGTACTCCAAGACGTTTTCTCATTCTAACTATAGTACCTTCTCCAATAAGAGATTCAACCTCAAGCTGGTCCATAAAAGCCTCCATAAAAGAAAATCCCATCCCAGACCTCTCTAACTCCGGTCTAGTTGTATATAAGGGCTCCATAGCTTTATTAATATCCTCAATTCCACTTCCCTTATCTGACACTTCAATTGTAAGATTATTGTCCTCTATAGAACACCTTATGGTTATCATCCCCATAGAATCACCATATCCATGAATTATGCAATTTGTAACAGCCTCAGAAACTGCTGTCTTGACATCTGCTAACTCATCTATAGTAGGATCCATCGTAGCCGCAAAGGCAGCGACCACTGTTCGTGCAAAGCTTTCATTCTGTGACTTACTTTCAAATTCCAACATCATCCTATTTGTATTATTCATGTTATACACTTATCCCCTTTCCTTTATCAATATCCTATTTCAAATAATGCAATGCTGTCTCAACCGAATCATACTTATCAATGATTTTGTATAGACCTGACAGCCTAAAAATTCTATCTACTGCTGAATTAACACTGGACACGGCAATCTTACCACCTATAAAAATAACCTTTTTGTATCTGCCCATAATAACACCAATTCCTGCGCTATCCATAAAATCAACTCCAGAAAAATCAAATATAATGTGCTTTATATGATTTCTTTCTATTAGCTTATCTGCTTTTTCCCTAATACGAATTGCATTATGATGATCCAGTTCTTCATTTAATATAACAATTAAACATCTATCACTTATCTCATATTTAGTACCCTCCTTTCCTGACCCTTCCACTAGTTTTTTATACCTTTTATCCTCTTGCATCAGATATAATCCCTCCATTCTTGTAGTATATTGTTATATGATGTCATATTACCCTATATAAATAGAACTCTTTATAATATTCAAAGAAAAAAGACCTTTTATAAGAAGGATGCACGCTCTTAATAAAAATGTCTTTTTTAATCTTTTATCTTATGTTGTTTTAAATTCTCTAAGTTTCTATATTAATCTTGAATTTTATCGTTGTAACTTTTAGCATTCTGATATCTTCTTGTATCTGAATAATCATTAATCACAATTTCATAAAAGCTTCTAGCATTGACATAATCCTCTAGTCGATCATAGGTCCTTCCTATAAAATAAATAGTATCCACATTGGTAGGATCATACTTATAAGACTCAAAAAATACCTCCAATGCCTCCTCATACTTGTTATCACTATAAAGATTATGGCCATCTTTATAAATCGCTGCTGATGCACTGGGATAGGTCTCTTGTTTTAGCCTATCTAGTAACTTCAAGGAATCCTCTGATTCATATTGACTAATATCTATTGAACTAAGCAGCCTTGCAATTTCTGTGAATTCCCTGTCAGCTTCAGCTTTAGATATTTCATCCATATAAAGGGACGAAGCCATAAATAATGTGTCATATAGCTGTGGATTATTTTCAGGAATAACGATATTGTCAAGCTCTGCCTTAAGTTCATTTATTGTTTGAACTAGCCCTGATTTTTCTTCCTGCAAGGTAGCCAAAGCAGCTTCTTTTTCCTGTAGAGTAGCCATACCGGCGCTATAATCTATATATTTCTGATTATTATCAGTAGTGTTATTATCCTTAATTGATGGAATAATTAAGAAAGCTGATACTGCCAAGCCCACTAATACTCCAATGACCAAATTAACAAAGGCCATAATATTAGGCTTGTCCTCCCTATATGTTGAAACAGGCACAATTGAGCTTCCATTGTTCTTAGTAGTTTCCCCTTCGCCACCTTCTACTCTTTGCTGTGGATCTAATTCCTTCAGATATCTCAGGGTAGTTGTACTAGATACATCTATAGAGGAAGCCCTTAAAAGACATTTCCTTGCTTTCTCTTTTTCGCCATTCTTAATATATAAGAGTGAGAGCAAATGATATGCTCTAATAAAATTAGGGTTCAGAGATAGTACCCTCTTAAGTTGAATAATAGCAAGGTCATCACTTTTCTGCTTTGCAAATGTCAAGGCATTATTATACCGCTTTATTGCCTGGTTATACCCTTCCAACTTTGTAGGGTTCTGCTGTACAGCATTAATGTATCTATCTGCATCGTTATCATCTGGCATAAAATGCTTGCTGATTACCCATTCACTTAAGGCGGCAACAATTTCACCCATCTCAAAATATATTAAGCCAAGAAGGTTCCTTGCACTAGTATTAGCTTTGTTCAATTCTAGACTATTATTTAAAGCAGCAATACCTCCAGATAAGTCACGGACCCTTGCTCTTGCCAAACCGTTATTGTAATACATGTTAGAAGCCATGAAAATCTTCTTCTGTAAGATTAAATCATGACCGCAACGATCACAGCGTGTTCTTTTTTCAGATATATTGCTTTGGCAATTTGGACAAACCATATTATACCCACCTAACTTCTTTCATCATCATGCGTTATTGTCTTTTCCCTTAAGTAATTCCTTTAAAATATCCGAAATATCAGTCATATCATTATTATATATAACATCTTCCGCTTGTTCAATTTCTAGACTGGGTTGGAATTTTTCGATTTCTTCCTCAAAATTAATCATCCGCAAATCTCCTTATCTTAGAACTTATGGCTAAATAATTATCCCATAATTATCTAAAGCTTCTACCTATCATAATAACCAAAATACCAATAAAAATCAAGAGTTTATACATGTTAAGCAAAGATATTTTTAAGTTTACTTATGTCTTGACTATAAAATCAAATGGTTTACAATAATAGTAGCAATTATGCATAGTCTAATTTGACCTAATTCATAATATAATGAATTAGCTCAAAATAATAAGATAGGGGCTTTTATGATAAAACCAACCATAAAATTAATTAATTTATTTTTTAAAAAAATAAGAGATGATTATGTGACAGCCTTTTCATCACAGGCTGCCTTCTTTATCATCATCTCTTTTTTCCCTTTTTTGATGTTTTTATTAAGTATCGTTCCACTCTTTTCCATAAAGGAAAGTACTATGCTAACTACCTTTTCTAAACTCTTTCCAAGGGCCTTTAATTCCTTTATCTTTCGAGTTATTACAGATGTATATCATAACGCTAATTCAGGCACATTAATCTCCGTTTCTGTTATTACAGCCCTATGGTCTGCAGGAAAAGGGTTTCTTGCCATTATGAAGGGCTTGAATTCAGTCTATGAGATAAAGGAAACCAGAAACTCAATATTTCTTAGAATTACTTCCACTATATACACACTTATCTTTGCCATAATGCTAATCGCAAGTATTATACTATTTATCTTTGGTAATAAGTTGTATCTATGGACTACAAACCGATTTCCTGTATTACAGGACCTAGCCTTATTAATTATTAGCCTTCGTACTATTATAGGATTAATAACTCTATTGATCTTCTTCCTTACTATTTATGTAGTAATTCCAAACCGGAAGACTAAGCTTTCCAAGGAGTTACCTGGAGCCCTAGTATGTGCCTGTGGATGGATGGGGTTTTCATATGCCTTCTCCTATTATATTGACCATTATTCCAATTATACCTCCATGTATGGAAGCCTTACCACCATAGTTTTATTTATGCTTTGGTTATATTTTTGCATGTATATTCTATTTATTGGTGCTGAGATAAATGTCTTATTCCAAAAAAAAGGTTTGATTGAGAAGGTAAAGCAGCTTTACAATATTCATTCTGAGGATACTAATCATAAATAAATCCTATCTCTGTTCCTTTATAAAAATATTTGATTATATCCTCATATTTTTTCCCTGTATCTGATAGAGATTTAACGCCATTCTGGCTCATTCCAACGCCATGTCCATAGCCACCTCCAGTAATTGTTACACTTGCAAGCTTATTATCCTCTATATTATGATCTAGAACAAAAAAAGCACTGGGTAATAAACTTATATCCTTAACTCCCTTTTCATCCAGTCGAAATACCATATCATTAGCAGGTGATAAAAGTGCTCGAATATTATATTCTGTCTGAACCTTTATAGTGTTTTTGGTTCCTTTTATAATAAGCTCATATATTATTCCACCAACACCTCTTGTTGCAACAGATATTTCCACAATATCTCCTACTGTAGTTACTGGTATGCTCTCATATACTGCCTTTGAATCTTTTGAATCTCCACTGGTAAGGGTCTTTATAAGATCGGGATTGGCCTTATATCTTTGGCTAAGCTTATCATCAATATTTTTTTTGATATCCTTTACATCAATAGTAACATTCCATCGATACCAATTAAAGCCGCTGTCATGAGTACTATATTCCTTATCCATAATAAAGCTTCTGAAATTTTCCTCTTTAGTTAAATCATTATAAATGCTATCTGTAGCTTGCTTAGATGATGCTTGCTCACTATCTCCCTCTATATCAAGAGGTCTTCCCGTTAGATATGGAATAGCAGTACCATTAGCCCATACATGCTCTACTCCAGTTGTGTGACCACAGGAGGTCGAAAAATAATAAGCTGTAATAACATCTCCCTTATATTCGGCAACCTTTCCGTAGGTATCCTTAACTGCAAGGATGGAATCCTCATTTTCCTCAATATTATTATATACCTGATAGGACACGCTATCATCTACGTGAGCACCATATCCACTCAAGCTATTGGATACCAGTTGGCGATAGGCATAGCTTCTTGCGCAGACAGCCTGAACCTTAAGTGATTCTAAGCCGTAATAGGTTGGCATCTCACTAGGTATTACTGCATATAGATATTCCTCTAGGGTAAGCTCATTTACAAGCAGCAAGCCCTTATCTACTTGGGCTATCTCTATCCTTCCCCTGTATCTTGGATTTCCTGTTGAGCGTTCTACAGACAAGAGTCTTATCTTTCCCTCTTCTAATACAGGTTCAATAATGACTCTCCCTGCAGATAGCATCTTGTCTCCCGGTTCTAGGGTAATAGTTTCATCAGCAGAATAGCGTGTTTCATTCTCATCAACCCTAACTATATAATCTGTTGTAGCTCCAAATTCCACCTTGCTATGATATATATCTTTAAAGCCTGTAGTATGAAGAAGCACTCTTATATTCTCAGCCTTAATACTCTCTCTAATTAGGGCTGCACTTATTCTTCCTTCAGATACTACAAAGTCTGTTATATCATAACCGACTAGTATGCTATTGGTTTGCTCCATAGAAAGCTCATCATATACTTTATATATTTTATAATCTTTATCTATAGGGACTCTTCCATATCCCTCAATTTCAATAAAATCCTGATCGGCTACCAGCACCTTGCCCTGAATCATATCAGGCTTTACACTTATGCCAACTACCCTTTCATTTTCTATATGAATATCACCAATAACCTTTTCTATCTCCTGGGAAAGCTTATACTGCGTTTGAAGCTTCTTATCAATTCCGTTAATATAGACTTCTACATTAGCATCCTTTCCCTGCTTAATCCATACATTATGAATTGTTATCTTATCCTTATATATTCTATTAATATACACAATTTCATTCTTACAGGTTAAGGCCTCTACCCCTTTACTACTAAATCTATTAATTAACTCCTCCCCTGACAATATATCATATGATCTATCTGACTCGGGATTAAAGAACCTCTCATAGTCCCTAGCGCCCTGATAATAATATCTTCCTTGGTCTGTTACAATCCTATCCTTTCCATCCTCAGATATCTCCCTGTCAAGTATAAAGATAAGCTCATGCTTAACTAGCTGCTCCTCATTAGGTGTCAGCTCTAGAAGAGCCTTATAAAGCTCTAGAAACTGTGGGATCTGCATCTCTTCCTCGGCCTTCAAAAAATCAAAGGACAAATTCGCATATACTCCCTGTAAAAGTGGGTTCATCCTTATAAGTTTATCTACTAAAACCTTCCCTTCTCCTATTGTTAGAGCCTCCATAGGAGACTCATTAATATTGCCATCTATAAGACCCATCTTCCAGACAGCATTCACATAGGAGTCATACCAAGTAGATAAGTCCTTATCAAAATAATTTATTCCAATCTCTAAGGCTTCTCTGCTAGCCTTATCATATTCTAGATAGCTTAATAGACGATAGGCTTCCGCCCTCGAAATAATATTTTCCTTTATATTTTCTTTTATAGTCTCCTCTTCGCCTATATTATCCTCCTCGGTATTTATACGACGACTTACATTAGCAATCAACACAGCTATAACAATTACAATACATACCCCAATTGTAATAAATTTATTTCTAGTCTTCATAGTATTCTCCTCCTCCAGATTCTTCTCCGGATTTAGTGCCCTCTATTAGGGTACTACTCGATTATCCCATATGCTAATATATTATGTCAATGTGCTGAATATTCGTACAAGTTTAATTAACTTCTTCAGAGCAATATAAAACCCCCTAAAGATATCAAAAAAATTTAGGGGGTTATTCATTATATTCAAGATTTTTATCCAATAAGTATCAAGCAACTACATTATTCATGGAATATATTCCTGCTGCCTTACCTGGCAGAAATTTTGCTGCCTGTATTGCACCCTTGGCAAATATAGCCTTAGAATATGCGGTGTGCTTTATTTCTATCACTTCATCACTACCTGCAAATATTATTTCGTGCTCACCTACAATGGTCCCGCCTCGTACGGCAGAAATACCAATTTCTCTTTTCTCTCTGGGTGCACGGATATTTGTCCGGTCATATACATATTCATAGGGATTAGCAAGAGCCTCATTAATTGCATCTGCCAATGCCAGAGCAGTTCCAGATGGAGCATCCACCTTTTTATTATGATGCTTCTCAACAATCTCTATATCAAAGCCTGAATCAGCAAGAACCTCTGTAGCTTCCTTTACTAGCTTCAAGATTAAATTAATTCCCAGGGACATATTTGCTGAACGTAGTATTGGGATTGACTTGGACGCTTCTTCAATCAGTAGCTGATCCTCTTTGGAAAACCCTGTTGTACATAATACTATCCCTATACCACGCTCAATAGCAAAATCTATCATCTCTCTGACATTGACCGGGGAGGAGAAATCAATTATTACATCTGCATCTACATTACATTGCTTAAAGCTGTAGAATATAGGATACTTGCTCTCCTTATTAAGGGTAAGGTCTATTCCTGCTACAATAATAGCATTTTCATCCTCACTAACCATCTGAGTAATTACATTTCCCATTTTACCATTGCAACCACGCAAAATGATGTTTGTCATATGCTTCCTCCTATCATAGGATAACAACTGTTCCCTATAGTACTGTCTTTATATTACACTTCTCTAATTCATTTCTTAAACGATCCCTATTAGCAGGCTCAATCTCTGAAAGTGGCATACGAAGGGCTCCTACCTCATAACCCATTAAATTAAGTGCAGCCTTAACGGGGATGGGATTTACCTCACAGAATAAAGCATTAATTAAGTGTAAATATTTTAGCTGGAGGTCGCAACTTGCCTTAACGTCTCCCTCAAGATATTTTGCTACCATATCATGAGTTTCCTTTGGTGCCACATTAGCAAGTACAGATATTACACCACTTCCTCCAAGTGACATTGCTGGAACAATCATTTCATCACATCCAGAATACAGATCTATATTACCTTCTGTAAGACACATAATATCAGCTACCTGAGCAATATTTCCACTAGCTTCCTTTATACCCACAATATTATCAAGGTTCTTAACCAGGGTTGCTACAGTCTGTGGTAGGATATTACAACCAGTTCTACCAGGAACATTATACATTATAATAGGAAGAGATACGCTATTAGCAATGGCTGTAAAATGTGCTATTAAGCCCTTTTGAGTAGCTTTATTATAATAGGGCGTAACAACAAGCAATCCGTCTGCTCCGTGCTCCTCTGCCTCCTTTGATAGATATATCGCTGTATCAGTACAATTGGATCCAGTTCCTGCAATAACAGGAACTCTCTTGTTAACCCTTTTAACAGTATACTTAATGCATTCCAAATGCTCCTCATGTGTAAGAGTAGACGCTTCTCCTGTAGTACCACATATTATGATACTATCAGTTCCATTGGATAACTGAAATTCAATAAGTTCTCCCAGTTTCTCGTAATTAACCTCGTTCTTCTCGTTAAATGGTGTGACTATTGCAACACCTGCACCTTTAAACAAAGCCATAATAATACCTCCATAAAATATTCAAATTCTTCACATTAGTTACTCAAATCTTGCAAATTATTTCTTAAAATTTTAAAGTGGTTTGATGTACTTTCAAAAAACAAAAAAGTCGACTGTATGAGTCGACACTAAAGAATTATATACGTATATCTACACTACAATACGTAAGTTCTTTAGGCAGCACTCCATCCATTCTAGTGATGACAGTCATATAGCTATTCACCATATGCCCAGCAATAATAATTCAGGATTATTATTACTTCGGCAATATTCCCTTTCCACTGCATCATCTATTCCTGACATATCCACAGTGTACTATTGAATACTGCACCTCTACCTTAAGCAATATTTCACATTATTTATAAAGTCATATTAACATTTGATTTCTCTTGTGTCAATAGTAACTTATCAGAATCTAAAAAGCGAATCTAAAGGGGATAAAAATGGGACCAATTCAAACGGTATTATAAATACCTCTTTGAAGCAGTCCCTTAATCTATATATTAATATTCATCCAAATATTCTAATTTACTTACAGATACTTCATAAGCAATACGCTTTTCAAATTCTGTCTCATTGGTCTTCTTCTGATATTCTCTGCTTTGTATTCTACCCCATATCTGAACATGACCTCCTATGGAAAAAGACTCTGTGAATCTTGCATTTCTTCCCCAGCTTATACATGGAATATAATCCGACTTGCCATATGGTCTGTTAACTGCCAGTAATATATCTGCTATCTCCCTCCCCAGGGGTGTTTTGCGATATATTGGTGGCTTACATACATAACCATCCAAGAATATAAAATTAGGCTTCACATTCTCAGATAATTCATCTACAATTTTAATATCTCTTGCAAATACAGATAATACTAACTTGTTCTTGCTCTCCTCATGCCGGTTATAGGATCTGAATTGACCAAACACCTCAATAAAATTTCCCCTATAGTCATGCTTAATATCAATAAGTCGTTCTGAAACCATGATTGGTATTATGTCATAAGAATTGCTTAGTCTACTGACAATTACATCTACTGTGTAGAATCCCTCTCCAAATACATCATGGCTAAATGTAAATTCACTTCCTACTTCTCCTGCAATGCTTACTTGATTGTTATCAAATACTTTATCCGTCATATCGTACCTCTCCCTTCTTAAGTGACGTTATTCATTACGCCACTGTGCCTTATAATGTGGGGTAAATTTATCTGTTTCGTAACAGCCTACATTCACCTATGATAAATATATGCCAATATCCAAATTTTAGAAGTAAAAATTTACATATAACACAATTATATCCATATTATGTTATTATATACAAATTTATAGAAAAAGTACATGAAAATATAAAAAACATAAGTTGATTTTTATATATGCCTCTGATACAATGTAAAAGTTATTAAAATAATACTTATATAGCTTAAGATATAGCTACCTATTAACTACATTTATAGGTATGTCAGATATAGAAAGAAGGAAATAAATCATGATACGTGAAGATATAAGAAATATTGCCATAATAGCTCACGTCGACCACGGAAAAACTACCCTGGTAGATGAGCTCTTAAAACAGAGTGGAGTATTTCGGTCAAACCAGAATGTTATGGACCGCGTTATGGATTCTAATGATTTGGAAAGAGAACGAGGTATTACCATCCTGTCCAAAAACACTGCTGTTACCTATGATGGAGTCAAGATAAATATTATTGATACACCAGGTCATGCAGATTTTGGCGGCGAGGTTGAACGAGTACTTAAGATGGTCAACGGAGTTGTCTTAGTTGTAGATGCCTTTGAAGGACCCATGCCCCAAACAAAGTTTGTATTAAGAAATGCCCTAGCGCTTTCTTTACCTGTAATTGTCTGTATCAATAAAATTGACAGACCAGAGGCAAGACCTGTTGAAGTAGTAGATGAAGTACTTGAACTATTACTTGAGCTTGAGGCTGACGATAAGCAATTGGATTGTCCCTTTGTATTTGCTTCTGCCAAATCAGGAATAGCTTTGGCAAGTCATGATGGTGAAGCAACTGATATGAAATATCTTTTTGATACGATTATTAACTATATCCCTGCACCTAATGGTATACCAGATGCTAGCACCCAGATTCTTATAAGCACAATTGACTATAATGAATATGTGGGACGTATCGGTATCGGTAAGGTAGACAGAGGTACTATACGTGTTAATGATGATGTAGTCTTAGTTAATGCCCATAATCCAGAGAAAAACAACCGTGTAAAGATCAATAAGCTATACGAATTTGATGGCTTAAAGCGTGTAGAGGTAGGAGAAGCTACTATAGGTTCAATCGTTGCTATATCAGGAATTGCCGATCTTCATATTGGAGATACAATTTGTTCACCAGATTGTCCTGAGGCACTTCCCTTTCAAAATATTTCAGAGCCTACTATAGCAATGTATTTCAATGTGAATGATAGTCCTTTTGCTGGTACAGAGGGTAAATTTGTTACTTCAAGGCATTTACGTGAACGTTTATTTAGAGAGCTTAATACAGACGTAAGTCTTAGAATTGAAGAAACAGACACCACTGAAAGTTTTAAGGTGTCAGGCAGAGGTGAGTTACATCTTTCTGTTCTTATTGAGAATATGAGAAGGGAAGGATTTGAGTTCTCTGTAAGTAAGGCCGAGGTTCTATTTAGAGAGGATGCTGATGGTAGTACCCTTGAGCCCATGGAACGTGCTTTGATTGATGTACCAGATGAGTTCACCGGTACCGTTATTGAAAAACTAGGTCAACGAAAGGGCGAATTGGTTGATATGCGTTCCTCAGATACTGGCAATACTAGAATTGAGTTTATAATTCCCGCAAGAGGTTTGATTGGTTATCGTGGTGATTTTATGACTGATACTAGGGGAACAGGTATTATGAATACTCTTTTTGATGGTTATGGCCCTTACAAAGGAGACATTCAATACAGAAAAACAGGTAGCCTTATTGCTTTTGAGACAGGTGAAAGCATTACCTATGGCTTATATAATGCTCAGGAAAGGGGTATTCTATTTATTGGACCTGGAACCAGAGTATACTCAGGAATGATTATAGGTGGAAACCCTAAGGCAGAGGATATTGAGGTAAATGTATGCAAGCGTAAGCAGCTTACCAATACTAGAGCTTCTGGCTCAGATGATTCCCTCAGACTTTCACCTCCTAGAGTTCTAAGCTTAGAACAAGCCTTGGAATTTATTGAGACAGATGAATTATTAGAGGTTACTCCAAAGAACATTAGAATACGTAAGAAAATATTAGATCCAACCCTTAGGATGCGAGATCGTCGCAACAAGCAGAACAATTCAAAATAAAAATATTAATAAATAATGACCGTATATGGCAGGAGGTCCTGCTATATACGGTCATTATTTGAATATTCTCTTTAATAATAATTTCTATATGTTTTGACCTCGGATATCAGAAATACATTGATCTGGATAATTACCTATATCTGCGATACTATTGATTCTATAATCCTTGCATATATCAAGAAAATATTGCTGTATATTTTCCTTAGAAATTATCTTATTGCTATATCTATCCCTAGATTTTTTTAAAAGAGACTTTTCAAGACCAATCAAGGCCATCAGTGCTTTTGGTCCATACCATGTAAAGGCCTCATAGACTGCGTCAATTAAGTTCTTTTCCTGATCAGTAAGGAATTCAACCCCAACCTCTAGATTATGAACTCCGCATCGTTTCATTGCTTTATATAGTTTCAAATAAGGCATGTTTTCATTATTGATTATATAATCCTCTTGAAAGATCTCCTCATCATATAAAGCCAATGAAAATGCCTGTATATAATAAAGTAAAAACTGAAGATAGCTAGCGCACATCTCTGCACCACTTTTATTAATAAGATAATATGATGCTACATAAATCTTTGAAGACATAATCTTTGAAATAACTGCCATTTTACTTTTCTTAAAGGCAACCTTAGTAAGACAATCTCTTTTATCCTCCAATAATTCAAAATAAAATTCAGGATTGTCAAGTAGTGCCCTTAGCTTATTAGAATACTCTTTGGTGGGAATATCACCCTCCATATAGCGAATAATAGTGGTCTCTCCCCAGCCAAGAAGCTTCGCTAATGGCTTTTTCCCTATACGATATCTTTCCAAAATCTGTCTTATCTCATCAGATGTAATAATTCCATCATCGGCTAGTGCATATTTACTTATCATTTCGCATACTCCTCAACTCTTAGATCTATTCTTTGTTAATTTTTCTACTATATAATACCATTAATTTCATAGTTTGTACATGGGCTTATAGGATTATATTGTAATATTATTTTAAAACTTTCTAAATTCATTTAAATCATGAATAATTATCTTGAAACCATTAATAATTCTATCAAACATTCCCACTCTGTATAGATTTACAATCACCATTCCTACAGGAACACCAATAATCATTCCAATAACTCCATATAGCTTATATCCAATATATAAAAACATAAGAGTGGCAAAAGGGCTTATACCTATGCTGTCACCAACCATCTTGGGCTGAAGTATTTGCTTTACTATCTGACATATTAGGTATATAACCACTAATCCGATCGCTATAAAATAATTCCCTGATATCATTTCTAATAAGGCCCAAGGCCATAGCACTGCTCCTGTTCCAAATACAGGTAGAAAATCCAGTAATGCTATTCCTAAAGCTAATAAAAATGAATAGGATACATCTAGAATTTCAAAGCCTGCAAACATTATTATGCATAAAACCAACATTATTTTAAGCTGTGCTTTAAAATAACCTCCAACAGCCTTAGTAAAGTTACCATATATAAAACGCCAGCCCTCCACTATAGAATTAGGCATGACCTTTTTGAAGTCTGTCATAATCTCATCTCTTTTGGCTATAAAGAAATATGCTGATAATATAGTAATAATAAGTGCCAAGAAGAAATCAGCTATGTTTTGTGCCAGATTAGATGCTACACTATAGGTTAACAAATCTTCCCTTGGCTCAAATCCAGTTAGATTCTTATTAATATTATTCATTACATTGTTAATAGCTTGTTTTACAGGTTGAGGCATACTACTGCTTATTTCCTCAACCCTAATTGATAATTGTTCAAGCTTAAATTCCGTCTGCTTAATTATGTTGGGCAAATCCTCGATAAGCTGTTTACTTTCTCTAATAATCAATGCTATAAATAAATAAAGCACACCTACAATTGCCGCTATAACCAATACTATTATTATTGCAGAGCTATGCTTCCTTAGAATCTTTACCTTCTTTTCAAGGAACTTAACAAGAGGATTTGCAATCATAGCTATAATCCATCCAATTACAAATGGCAAAAAGAAACGAAGCAATTTCGGTACCACTAAAAATAAAAGCAATATTACCCCTATTGCAAGCAGAAAATTAATAATAATTTTTATATATTTTATTAATTTAGATTCCTTCATATACCCTCCAGCCCATGTAGATAATTTAGTAGGCATGCTTATAATTAGCTTCTTTTTACTCTTTGATAATATAATAACAAATAACTTCATATATTTCCATACCAAAAAACAAAAGTTTCCATGAAAAACACTTATTTGCTATTTATTTATTTATTTCTTCTTGTACTAATCAATAGAGTAATGAAAAATAAAACGGAAGCAATAATTACAACTGTTGGCCCTGTTGCTGTGCCAAGATAGAATGATAGTATAAGCCCGCTAACTCCTGAGAAAATTGCTATCAAAATAGAAAACAAATGATACTCTCTCATATTCGAAGCTAGATTACGACTAGCGGCAGCTGGCAATATCAGTAATGCATTGATTATCAATATTCCAATCCATTTTATTGATAGCATAACGATAATTGCTATAAGAACACTAAAGGAATCCTCCATTATATTAGACTTAATATTTTTACTTCTTGCAAGTGAGATATTAACTCCAACTGAATGAAGCTTATTAAAGCAAAAGAACCAATAAGTCAGAGTCATTACAAAAATAATAGATAATAATCCTATTTCATCTATAGTTATACTTAGAATATCTCCCACTAACAAGCCCGAATATTTTGAGAAATTTCCTCCCCTAGATAGGATCATTAAACCAATTGCCATACTAAGAGATGAAAATACTGAAATCACTGTATCTGTGGAAAGGGTTTTCCTACGTTTAATATAATTTAATAGAATTGCAAAAACTATTGCATATATAATCATGGATATATTGGTATTTGAAAGACCAAGTATGGCTCCTACAGCTATTCCTGTCAATGCCGAATGTCCAAGTGCATCTGAAAAAAAGGCCATACGATTATTAATTACCATTGTTCCAAGGATACCAAACAAGGGGGTTATTATAATAATCGCAAGTAAGGCATTCTTCATAAAATTATATTCTACCCATGAAAAGGGAAGAAGTTTTTCCATTGTTTCATATAGAATACCCATCTTGACCTCCCCCAAATACCTTCTTAAATTCATCGCAGTTTCTGACCTCTGAGAAGGTTCCCTCTTTCATTATTGTTTTATCAAGTAAGACGACATGATCAGCATAATTTTTTACGAACTCAAAATCATGAGATACCACAATCATAGCTAAATCATAATTTTCCTTTAACTTCATAATATTCTTATAGAAAAGCTCCATACCATTATTATCAATACCAGACACGGGCTCATCTAAAAGAAGCAGATTAGGCACTGGAGTAATAGCTATTGCAAGGAGAACCCTTTGAAGCTCCCCTCCTGATAAATCACATGCCTTTTTATCAATCAAGCCCTGTGCATCAAATATACTTAACTGCTCACTTATTAAATTATATAATTTTTTGTTTTTTCTAAGGAAAACAGGCTTATTGCTTATATAGCCTCCGAATAGATCATAAACACTCATGGGAGTGTTCTTCTCAATGTTAACATACTGAGGAACATAGCCAACCCTTAAGCTCCCCATGGTTTCATCCTTTAAATCCATAAACTCAATAATGCCACTATGCTTTATTTCCCCTAGAATAGCCCTTATCAGGGTGGTCTTTCCTGCACCATTTCTTCCAATTATTGCGGTAACCTTTCCACAATGAATATGAAGGTTAACATTATCTATAATCTTCTGATCTCCAGCCTGAACAGTAATATCTTTGATCTTTATACAATGAAGCCCACAAGCCGAATTATTAGGTTCATCATTATTCTTAATTTCACTATCCTTATTCAGCAACAATTTATATTCCTCCTGCTAGCTTTATTACAGCTACTGCTTTATCTTCTTACCTTAAACACTTTCTTTACTCAAAAGCCTTCTTTAATGTATTTATATTATTTCTCATTGCCACTAAATAAGAATTCTTGGCAGCATCACCGGTAACAGCTGAATCAATAATATATAAGTGGGAACCTGTTTCTTCCTTAATTCGATCAGATATGGTGTCATCATACTGCTCTTCAGTGAACATATAGCGAATACCTTCATCCTTTATTGCATCAATAATCTCTGCTACCTCTCCGGCACTAAGGGGGCTATCCTCATCAATCTCCACTGTATATGCTACCTCTAATCCTGCCTTGTTAGCAAGGTAGGCAAATGATTCATGAAATACTACTACCTTATTACTAATAGCCTTATTCGTAACCATATCCTTTACCGTGTCTAGGACAAGATTCATTTCATCCGCCAACTCCTGAACCTCCTGAAGATAAGCCAGTGTATTTGAATTTAAGATCTCTATAGTCTTATGGCTAAGGCTTTCCTTCTCATTATTAGTAAGGTACTGTTCTAAGCCCTTTCTAGCGTTTTCTATCTGTAGCATATATAAATCTGGGTCAAGCCAGATATGGGGGTTAACCTCCTGGCTATGGGAGGCTTCTCCGCCTTCTTCTACATCATGTTCTTCGTCATGTGAATCTTCTTTACCTTCTTCTCCCTCATGTGGCACTTCTCCATCTAATGCTTCACTATGAGAGTGTCCCTCATGTGAATGTCCTTCAAGCATAGCTATCCCACTGCTAAGATCAATGACCGTAAGATCCTTATAATTATCAATTACATCCCCCAAATACTCCTCCATACCGCCACCATTAATAATAAATATATCAGCATTAGATAATAATCTCATATCATTGGTTGTAAGCTGATAATCATGGAGACAGCCTGCACTAAAATCTGTAAGGCTGTCAACCTTTAATCCAGGGATTTGATCAGTAAGGTTAATTGTCAACACATATGTGGGGTAAAATGATGTTACCACCCTAATATTATCATTGTTAGCAGTAGATTCCTCTTTGCTATTTCTATTAAAATATAAAGCTATTACAAATACTAATATCACAACTACAGTCATAATACTAGCTAATAAAATTAATTTCTTCTTCATTTCTTTCCTCCATAGCACATATCAAATAATCTTCATGTGTCGCATTCTAATTGCAACTCATTTGCATTTATCAATTATATTATAAGTATCGACCTCTGTCAATTTCTTTAAACAATGATAGTGTCGATTGAAAATGTCGAATTAAACTTCTCTTGCTGATTCTTCTAGATCATACTTTTCTCTAAAGCTAATTCTACTAGATCATAATTTTCTTAGTTGTATTAGAGTATTTTCTGTGCTATGATTTCACCTAGTAAATATAATGAATATTTTGTCATAAAGGAGATTGATAGGATGAATTCAAAACAGCTAAAGAATTTTATATATGCCTCTTTAATGGCTGCACTAACATGCTTTGCTACCTATATTATAAGGGTACCTTCCCCAACAGGGTTTATTCATCCAGGTGATTCCTTTGTTATTCTATCTGGAATTATTTTGGGACCTCTCTATGGTGGATTGTCAGCAGGCATAGGCTCACTACTAGCTGATATATTAGCAGCATATCCACAATATGCAATAGCCTCACTTATTATAAAATCCTTAACTGCTATAGTGTGTTCCCTTGTATATAAATCCTGTAAAAAAAAGCTTTATGCCATTATAGTTGCAGGGATTTCTGCTGGAATCATCGTAACCCTAGGCTACTTTACCTTTGAATATTTCTTATATGGCTTTGGCGCAGCTCTATCGGCGGTTCCACTAAATATAGTCCAGAATCTGTTCGGTATATTATTATCAGTCTTTCTTCTTCCTCTACTATTAAAGGTGCGAAATGGTCGATGACATCAGTTGAGGATAGCATGTACACAACATCTTGTTCAAATAAGTTCATTGGTGTATAATAGCATTATTAGTTATAAACCAAGAGTGAAGGAGCAGTATAAATGTCTAATCAGTCGAAATATCGTGGTAAGCGGCCACCATCCAAATATGACAAGTCAAGGAACAATATCATTCCCAAGAGAGCAAGCATTTGGCTATTAATGCCTATAGTATTCGTAATATCAGTCTTGCCCTTTATAGTGAAGCTAAAGGAATATAATGCAAAACTATCAAAGTTTTCATGGTTCTCCTACAATGACCAGTATACTGATTTTTTCTTATATTATAAGCAGTTGTTTTTTGTAATTGCTGTATTCATTATGGCTGCTATTGCATTATACCGAGCCTATGATAACAAAAAAAACATAGTTTATACACCTATATTAATACCACTGGCTATCTACAGCGCCCTTGCACTCCTATCCTCCATTGCTTCAACATATAGGAGTTATAGCTTCAGTGGTATTCATGAGCACTTCGAATCAATATTTGTTCTTTTAGGTTATTGCCTAATTGTTTATTATTGCTTACAGATTATAAAAACTGAAGATGACGTCAGATTGATTGTTAATTGCTTTTTAGTCAGTGTCTTTGTAATGAGCCTCTTAGGTCTTAGCCAATATATTGGTAAAGATTTTTATGCTACTGATATGGGCTTAAAGATGATATTACCGGTAGAGCATTGGAGTACCAGAGATACTGTACAATTTAACTTTGAGGCCAATAGGGTTTACCTATCCTTTTACAATCCTAACTATGTTGGTACCTATTCAGCCATGGCCATTTCCTTTTTGCTAGTACTTGCAGCATTAACTAAAAAAAGAAAATGGATGATTCCCCTCTATCTACTGGCCGTTGTAGGAATATCCATAAGCTTACTTGGATCCAAATCAAAAACAGGCCTAATTGGTTTAGCTATAGCTGGCATATTTGCCTTAATAGTACTTACAAAATATCTAGCCAAATATTTTTACCTGGCCATACCAATTGTATTATTAATCCTATCTGTAGTTATACTATATAATAAGGCTAATGATAATGTATTAACCAACAGGGTACGACAGGCCACAGTATTTACTAAATCAGAGCCTTCTCTTAAGGATATAATTACAGGCGAAGATAAGGTTATTATAAAGTATAATGAAGACGAACTACATGTTGAATATTTCATTGAAGAAGGTTATGGTAACTTCAATTTAGAAGATAAGCTGAGTAACCCCGTTAGTTTTCAATACAATGTGGATATTGGAGAATTTATTATAGAGGATGAACGATTTCCTGGCTTTAGACTTGGATTGGCATCCTATGAGGATAGTCAATTATTCTATGTAAAGATCAATAATCATAACTGGTATTTTACCAATAATACACCTGATGGGAATTATCATTACTTTAACCAATATGCTAAAACCGATAGAATTGTATCAGCACCCCATGCCATATTCTCAGGATATGAACAATATGCTTCTGGGCGAGGATATATATGGTCAAGAACAATACCACTGTTAAAGAAACATATTATATTAGGCTCAGGAGCGGATACCTTTGTAATAAATTTCCCCCAACAGGATTATGTAGGCCTACAGAATTTTGGTTATGGTGACCAATTAATGACAAAACCTCACAATCTATACCTTCAGGTTGGTGTACAAACCGGTCTTCTATCCCTAATAGCCTTCTTAGTCTTCTATGGTATGTACTTTATATCAAGCCTAAAGCTATATATAAAGGGTAAATACAAAAGCTATTATGCTCAGGTTGGCGTAGCCATATTAGTTGCTTCTGTAAGCTACATGGTACTGGGATTAGCAAATGATTCAAGCTTAACAGTTGCGCCAGTATTCTGGGGGCTAATAGGACTTGGAGTTACAGTTAATCGACTTGCTAAACCATATATAGAAGAGGAAATAGCAGAGGATAAGGCAAACAAAGAAGCAAGCTTATCCCTATAGAATTTAATAATATGGCTTTATATAAATGTTAGACTTTATTGCGTAGCGGTTTGATATGATTCCCCTTAAGTAGACAGGTAAATAACCAAAATCTACTTATGGGGAAGTTTTTATGTCCAGGACACCAAAGTATACATCAAAAACAAAATTTGAAGTATTTGAACTATATTTAAAGGAAAATCTTTCTATGCAAAAACTTTGCTTATTATATGATATTCCATATAATTATAGAAATCATAAATGTACAATATATGATTGGTTATATATTTATAGGCACTCTGGAAGATATGGCTTTATCCGTCCAAAAGGAAATAACAGTTATTCAAAGGAATTCAAAATGAAAGTGGTTGAGAAGGCTCTAGATGGAAATGGGTCTCTTCCTGATATTGCTGCAAAATATAAAATTTCTTCTTGCGAAATACTCAGACAATGGACTTTGAAGTATAATGCCAAAAGAGAACTTAAGGATTATGTTCCTGAGATGGAGATCTCAAGAGTTGGAAATTGTATAGATAATGCACCCCCAAAAAACTTGAATGTTTATCACATACAAAACCTAAAACTATAGCGTGTAATTATTAATTCATAAAGAGACTGTTTGACGCCATCGGCACTTAGGTCGTGGCAGATGTCCTTCTCTGGCACAACCTTATGTACCGCTATGTGCGGCAACCAAGTGGGAACGTGTCTCAGTTGGATCAATAGTTACACGCTATTATAGTAAATCTTTTATGTGATAAACACAACTAATATAAGAAAATGACGGCACCCCCAGAAAACTTGAATGTTTATCACATGCAAAACCTAAAACTATAGCGTGTGACTATTAATTCATAAAGAGACTGTTTGACGCCATCGGCACTTAGGTCGTGGCAGATGTCCTTCTCTGGCACAACCTTATGTACCGCTATGTGCGGCAACCAAGTGGGAACGTGTCTCAGTTGGATTAATAGTCACACGCTATTATCGTAAATCCTCTATGTGATAAACACAACTGTTATAAGAAAATGACGGCACTCCCAGAAAACTTGAATGTTTATCACATACAAAACCTAAAACTATAGCGTGTAATTATTAA
>CAZMYP010000015.1:0-34124 GCA_964570535.1 uncultured Herbinix sp. | reverse complement strand
AACACGGGAAACACGGGTGACTCAGGAAACACCGGTAATACAGGAGATACTGTTAACCTACCTGTGACATTAGGAAATATATCAAAGGTCGGTAGTGTTATAACCTGTAACTTCTACATGTCATATGATTCTTCTCTTTTGGAAGCTGTATCTGTAACTGCTGGTGATATTATTATCAATGCACCTATTAACTTTGATAGCAGAATAAACAATGGAACAATTAGCATCTTATTTCTTGATAATACAATAGGAGATGAATTGATTACGGAGGACGGAGAAATGTTAACTATCACATTTAAGATATTAGGTACAGAAAGTGAAGAAACCTTTATAGTTTTTCAAGAGGATGGAGCTTTCGGTGATGGAAACATGGAAAGAATCGATGATATGAAGAAGATTGATGGTAGTATTACAATTAATTAATCTAATAAGAGTATGGAGAATCCTGTACTTTCATATACAATACCTAATATGAAAGTACAGGCAATATCAAATGGACCTTAGATTCACTTAGAAGTTATTATAGAACAAAAAGAAACGGAGGTCAAATGAAATGAGAAAAAAAGTAAAAAAAATAGGTGCAATGATATTAGCAAGCACATTAACATTAACCTTGGCATCTTCGTCATTGGCTTTTGCTGCAGAAGGAGATGTTAACGAAGAGTATAAGAATCGTTTTGAAACTATGTATAGCAAAATTAAAGATAAAAGTAACGGATATTTTAGTAATGATGGAGTACCCTATCATTCAATTGAAACCTTAATGGTAGAGGCACCTGATTACGGACATGTTACTACTAGTGAAGCAATGAGCTATTATATGTGGTTGGAGGCTTTGAATGGAAAATTTAGTGGAGATTTCTCAGGCTTTGAAGAAGCATGGGATACTACCGAAAAATATATCATTCCTTCTGATAAAGATCAGCCAAACACTAGTATGAGTAAATATAATCCAGACGATCCTGCTACCTATGCTCCGGAGTGGGAAACACCAGATAAATATCCGGCAAGGCTAGATACCGGTGCAGCAGTTGGCAAAGATCCTATCGGCAAGGAGCTGGCATCTACATACGGAACTAATATGATATATGGTATGCACTGGTTACTGGACGTTGATAACTGGTACGGCTTTGGACTTCGAGGAGATGGGACAAGTAAAAACTCATATATCAATACCTTCCAAAGGGGTGAGCAGGAATCAACATGGGAAACCATTCCGCAGCCTTGCTATGACACAATGGAATTTGGCGGAGATAATGGTTATCTTGATCTGTTTACCGGTGATGATAGCTACTCTAAGCAGTTCAAATATACCAATGCTCCCGATGCAGATGCCCGTGCAGTACAGGCTACCTATTGGGCAAATAAGTGGGCAAAGGAATATGGAGTAAATGTTGATTCTTCTGTAAATAAAGCTACTAAAATGGGAGATTATCTAAGATATGCTATGTTTGATAAATATTTTAGAAAGATTGGCTCATCTGATACAGCAGGATCAGGTTATGATTCATGTCATTACCTTATGTCCTGGTATTATGCATGGGGCGGTGGAATTGGTTCTGATTGGGCCTGGGTAATAGGAAGCAGTCATAACCATTTTGGATATCAGAATCCTTTTGCAGCTTATGTATTATCAACCGATCCTGAGTTCAAACCAAAGTCTAGTAATGGTGCATCTGACTGGGATAAGAGCTTGGATAGGCAAATAGAATTCTACCAATGGCTACAGTCTGCCGAGGGTGGTATAGCTGGTGGAGCAACGAATTCATGGAATGGACGTTACGAAGATATTCCATCCAATGTTTCAACTTTCTACGGCATGGGTTATGTAGAGAACCCAGTATATGCAGATCCAGGTAGTAACACATGGTTTGGTATGCAGACTTGGTCAATGCAGCGTATAGCAGAGTACTATAATGAATCTGGTGATGAAAGGGTTAGAGACCTATTGGATAAATGGGCAGCATGGGCTAATTCTGTAATAAAATTCAATTCTGATGGAACCTTTGAGATACCTAATAAGATTGATTGGCAGGGACAGCCTGATACATGGACTGGTAGTCCTTCTAGCAATTCTAATTTGCATGTAACTGTTGTTAACTACGGTGCTGATCTTGGTGTAGCTTCTTCTCTTGCTAATGCACTGGCATATCATGGAAAAGCAACTGGAAATAAGACCTCGAAGGAAAATGCTCAGAAGCTTCTAGATTGTATTTGGAATAATTACCAAGATGATAAAGGAATTGCATCCGTAGAAAAACGTGATGATTACTCTCGTTTTTTCGAACAGGAAATATATATCCCAGACGGTTGGAAGGGAACAATGCCAAATGGCGATGTAATCGAACCAGGAGTCAAGTTTATTGACATTCGATCCAAATATCGTGATGATCCGGACTGGGATAGAATTGAAGCAGAGTTACTTGCAGGTCAGCCCGCTACTATGACCTATCACCGTTTCTGGGCTCAGTGTGAATTTGCAGTAGCCAATGGTGTGTATGCAGTATTATTCCCTGATGAAGTAACAGCAACTAAGGGTGATGTGAATGGTGATAGTTACATTAATTCAATGGATATGTTATTACTTAAGAAGTATATCTTGGATGTGTCAACAATAATAGATGTTGAAAACTCTGATCTTAATAATGATGGATATATTAATTCTCTTGATTTTCTAGCACTAAAGAATATAATGTTAAATCGTTAGTGTTAATGCAATAGAATAGGAGGTTAAGCAATGAGAAAACATTTTATAAAAAAGATGTCTAAGTTAATGGCTGTAACTATGTTAGCATCCTGTTTTTCAATTCTTCCAGTAGCTCAAAAAAGTAAGGCGGCAGAATTAGTTGGATCGGGAGATATTATACGAAATAATACTTTTGATGGTGGAGTAGGACTTCCATGGCACGTTGTGGAGTCATATCCTGCAGCTGCAGATTTCTCAATTGAGAATGGAAAATATAGTATAACGATTAAGGAAAAAGGAACAAACCGATGGGATGTTCAATTCCGTCATAGAGGACTAACTATTGAAAGAGGTCACACTTATACTATTAAATTTACCGTATCTTCAACAAAGGATTGTATGATTTATCCCAAGATTGGTGATCAGGGAGAGCCCTATGCTGAGTATTGGAACTATAATCAGAACTGGGATTATGTTGAGCTTAAGGCAAATACACCAAGAACAATTACAGCTGAATTTACAATGAATCAAGCAACAAAGAGTAACTGTGAATTTGCTTTCCATCTTGGAGACACGGAATTAGCACCGTCACCTTTACCTTATACTATTACTTTTGATGATATCTATGTATTAGATCCTGATTTCGAGGGTTATCCTGCAGAGGAAGAAGAACCAACCAATGGGATACGGGTCAATCAAGAGGGCTATTACCCTGGTTTAGAGAAGAAGGCTACCCTTGTTTCATCTTCAACTTCTCCAGCTAGTTGGGAATTGCTAGATAGAGATGGAAGAGTAGTGGAAACTGGACAGACTAAGGTGAAGGGATATGATGAATCATCTGGAGATAATGTTCATATTATTGACTTTTCATCTTTTAAAACAGAAGGACAAGGCTATACATTAGTCTCTGGTTTGGCAGAAAGTATGCCCTTTAATATTAGTACGGGTCTTTATTCGCAGATGAAATATGATGCTATGAAGTATTTCTATCATAACCGAAGTGGTATCGAGATAATGCTTCCCTATTGTGAAGAGTTGCAATGGGCACGTCCTGCTGGTCATATAAATGATGTTATGGTCCCAGATCCCAGTAAGGACTATAAGGCAAGCTATTCTCTCGATTTAACAGGTGGGTGGTATGATGCGGGTGATCATGGAAAATATATGGTTAATGGTGGAATATCAACATGGACAGTTATGAACCAATACGAACGAGCATTAATTAACGGAGATAGTTCGGTTGCTCCATTTGCAGATAACTCATTGAACATTCCTGAAAGTGGTAACGGGTATCCTGATATTCTTGATGAATCCAGGTATAATGTAGAGGTATTACTGAATATGCAGGTACCATCTGGCTCATTGAAGGGTATGGCCCACCACAAAGCCCATGATGAACGTTGGACGGCACTTGCAGTTTCTCCAGATATGGATACAATGGATCGTTATTTACAGCCACCGAGTACTTCTGCAACTCTTAATCTTGCTGCTGTAGCAGCACAGGCTTCACGTCTGTGGGCAGAATTTGATCCAGCTTTTTCTGTAAAATGTCTAGCAGTTGCAGAAAGTGCATGGGATGCAGCAATAGCAAATCCTGCTATCTATGCACCTATGGAACAAGGACCTGGTGGTGGAGCTTATGGTGATGACTATGTGAAGGATGAATTCTATTGGGCTGCCTGTGAATTATTTGTAACAACAGGCGATTTAGAATATGAAAATTATATGAAGAATTCCAAGCATTATCTTGAGATGCCTTCTGAATTAGTTGGTGGTGAGGCTTATGGTCTTACTGGATGTTTTGACTGGGGTAATACAGCAGGACTTGGAACAATATCCTTAGCTCTTGTACCAAATGATCTGGAAGCTTCTGCAGTAGCCCAGGCTAAAGCTAATATTAAAGCTGCAGCTGATGATTTTATTGCTATTGGCAATGCTCAGGGATATGGGGCACCTATCGAAGAAAAACTGATTGGAGATAACCTAGTTGGTTATCCATGGGGCTCGAATTCATTTGTTGCAAATGAGGCAATTGTAATGTCCTATGCTTACGACTTCAGTGGTCAAAATGATGTTAAATATCTAAATGGCGTAGCAAGTGCAATGGACTATCTTATGGGACGAAATCCCAATGTTCAGTCTTATGTATCAGGCTATGGAGAAAACCCGGTTGATAATCCCCATCATCGTTTTTGGGCTTATCAAGCAGATAATAGCTTTCCTAAAGCACCGGCAGGATGCCTTGTTGGTGGTCCAAACTCCGGGCTACAGGATCCTTGGGTTCGAGGCTCTGGTTGGTTACCAGGTGTAAGGCCAGCTCAAAAATGCTATATGGATAATATTGAATCTTGGTCAACCAATGAAATAACAATTAACTGGAATGCTCCTCTAGCTTGGGTTTCTGCATATTTGGATGAACAGGGACCAAAAGCTGGGGAGGGTGGCACAATAGACCCTGTTTATGGTGATGTTAATGCTGATGGTAGAATAGATTCCTTAGACCTGGTTATTTTCAAGAAGTATCTCTTAAGCCAGGATATTTCAGTAATTAATGCAGACAATTCTGACATAAATAAAGATGATAGAATTGATGCTATAGACTTTGTACAGTTAAAGGCGTTACTGATGAAGTAAAGTTCTAAATTACCAAATAAGAATTAACAATATAATAAAAAAGTAATTATATAAGAATACCACAAGAGTCAATAACCTATAGATATAGGATTATTGACTTTTGTGGTATTCTTATTGCCTAAAATATACAATAGTTATATAATCATATTAATAAAGTGTTATCAAAGGGGATGGGGAAGTGATTGTTAATATTAAGTATTTAGGAAAGAGAAAAAATTCAATACAAGAGATACCATTTCATCTAAAAAAGAATCCAAATACAATCGCAGAATTAATTAATGAAACCGTTAAGCTGTGTGTTGCAAATTATGAATTAAGACAAGAAAAGAAACAGGTTTTAGAGGCTTTATCAAAGACTGAAATTGAGGATAGGGCAGCGGGGGGCAAGGTATCATTTGGGATAAATTATGGTGAAGGCCTTCCTGATTTAGAAAAAGCTATTGCGGATGCCAGACAAGCATTTGAGGACGGCTTGGTAGTTATTTTTGTTGACGAAGTTGAAAAATCGAGCTTGGAGGATGTAGTTGATATCAAGGATGATACAAGGGTAACATTTGTACGAATGACAATGCTGAGTGGGAGAATGTGGTGATGATAAATTATGAGTCCAGACAAAAATTAATAGAAAAATATCGTGAGGATTTTGAGAAAAAAAACAAGTTGAAATTACGTCTACTTGATTCTGAATCAAAGGATTTATATCCAGAATTATACAACATATCTGTTTATAATAAACGTTCTGTGGAGTTAACCCAGAAAGCAACTGAAAAGCTTAATACAGGAGCTTATAAGACCTTCAGTGGATTCATGAAGAAGCACTATAAAAAGCTGATTGACCTTATGATCCATAAGGACGATAAGGAAAAATATTATTATATCATAGATAAGTATAAGCAGTTTCAGTATTCGGAGGGTACAACAAGAAGAAGTGTACGAAGTAAAATGTATAGTCCTCATATTAATAATGCATTCAAGCTTATTTATAACTACTATTGGTTTAGATTCTATGAATGCTCACTGGCCAGCTACATTCTTAATGATATGGCAGAAGAAAAGTTAGATGTAAAGGTTAATTCCTCATCATATATATGTAGGCTAGGGTGCCTTGATGATATGATTGCAGCAGGTATTGATTTTGGTGACAAGGAGTTGATCAAAGCAATACAAGATATTATTATGAGCGAGAATAATACAGGTGTTGTCACTGTTGATATTATCAGGGGAATTCTAAAGAGCTCTAATGAAGAACTTCACACATTACTGGGGGATTTTCTACTTGCAGCAAGATTACAGGAGGGTGTTAGACAAGCTGTTTGTGAAAATGCTGATTGTGGTACGCCGGAAGGCTTTTTGAAGGTGTTCGAAATTATATGTGATAATAATCTGATACGGTATTCCTCGATAAAAAGGGCTGTAGCCACTTGGATTGGTATATGTGATGAGAGTAATCTAGATAGGATTTCTAATAAGCTAGTTTTATTAATGAGGGAATGTATCAATGATAAGAGCATGGCTTTAAAAAAGACAGAAAGTAATGACAGTATTGAGATTATGGTTGCATTGTGGTCCTTAGGTTTTTATGATGTAGAGGATGCAATTGAGGTGATGAAAAATTACGTAAGCCATGGTAGTAGAAATCAAATACTTACTATGTCCTATTATAACCTGGCATTGGATTATAAGGATTTTTCTGATGTTACTGCTAAGAAAATAATAGAGGAGTATGGGTCGGATTTTGAAATTATTGCTGCATTCATGCCTACATATTTATCTTCAGTGGATTATTTAGCTCATCAAGTTAAAAATAAGGAGAATAAGACAAGCCCTTATAAAATAGTCCCTGTTACTCACCTGTTTACTAGTGAGGAGGAGGCCCGTAAGCATTTTGATATAATTAAGAATTTATACGATGAAATGCCAAAAAAGAAGCTGGAGTTTTCACCCTGCATATTTCCATGGTATAGAGTATATTTATCCAAAACTCAACTAATAAAGAGAATATGCATAATAGCATATGCAGTTGGTGATTCAAGGATGATTGATTATGCTTCTTCCCAACTTTCCAATATTGATATATCCGAAAACTATTCTAGTAGATATGTATATATGGAGATGCTCCTACATAATCCTAAAACCGATTTACAAAAGGATATGTTGGTTTCTTATGTTGCAGATAAAGAAACTTATACTAGTAGGGTGGCATATTCTTTAGTTAAGAATATGGAGCTTTGTGATAAGCATTACCGAAGTTTGGAGAATATGCTTAGATTTAAATCAAATAATATCAGAGAGAATGTTATTAAGCTTTTGTTAAAACAAAGTGGTGAGGCTATTGTTTCTTCAGTCTCAAGATTGCTTGATGATAAAAAGGAAGAGGTAAGAACGGGAGGACTAGATCTTGCAATCCAACTTAGAAATAATCCTGATTTTGAGGATAGCTATAGGGAGTGTGTGGATATTGTCTCGAAAATTGAAAATCCTACACCTAAGGAAAAGATATTAATTGATGAAATCTCTGGTACTTCAAGTGCTAATAAAGTACTGAATGAAGAGGGGTATGGCCTTTATAATCCTAATCAGCAGACAAGGCTAATTGATATAAGTATTGATAAGAATATTCTAAAGGAATATTTTGATATTCCGACTATTACTTTAACAAAAATATTTGATTCACTTGGGGAATTAATAGATACTCATAGAAACAAGGAATATACAGATATAAATGGAGAAGTACGTCTCTTAGGAAATGGGCTTTATGTCATAGCTCATGGTAAAGATGTTCCTTATGAGGATGCCTTTCCATATAAAGAAATATGGTGTGAATTTTTTGAGAAACATATTAAGACCTATAAGGTTTTACTTAATCTATATATGGCGCTAAATCATGGTTATAAGGATATAAAGGAGCCAGATGTCCTTAAAGAACAAGAAATATTAATTTTTGGGAAAGGCATTATAGAATGTGTAATTAATGAAAATATATATTTCAAAAAAGGTGCCTATATAGGCCGTAGCTTTTATCATGTAATTATTAATATGCTGATGAGTATATATGAGGACAAAGCAGTTAATAGAGAAATAGCAAAAGCAGCTATTACCAAATTTACAGAGGAGTTTCCAAAGGAAGCATTGTGGTATAGTAGCAAATCTCCTTATGGTAAACGTGAGATTCCATTTACAGATACAGGTGAAGTTGGCTTTTTTAAAAAATGTCTAGAAAGTTGGAAGACTGATGAAGAGTTTCAAGAAATGTTTGTTATGTTCTACAAAATTGACGATACTATGGAGTTTTATAAGGCAGATAAAGGGACTAACAACAGCTATGGGAATAGTTGGAATTGTTGTTTAAATATATTAGATTATATGTATGCTTACAACATGGAGCTTGTTAGGAATAATGATGTATATAAGGCGATTTTCGACGGAATTGGTTTGAAGTCTTCCTTATCTGGCCTATCATGCTTTTATAAGGAAAAATTAACAACATATGAAAAACAGAAGTTAGAAAAATATGGAATTGATGAGGATACCGATATAAAGGATCATCCCCTTGCTAAAAGCGGATCTTACTTCTACATGAATACGGTTGATAAAATACTTGAGGTTGAGTTAAGAAGAGGAGATACTCCAACGGTATTTTCGATTTATATTCATAGTATATCTTGTATATATGGTATGGAGCGCTTAATTGATATATTAAAGGCACTTGGTAAGGATTCCTTGGATAGGTCTACATATTTTTGGAGTGCTGATACCAGTAAGAAAAGCTGTCTTAGTCATCTATTAAAGGTCTGCTATCCAATGAAGGGTGATACAGCAGAAAAACTGTCCAAGCTAATAAAGGACTCAGGTATAAATGAACAGAGGCTGATAGAGACTGCTATGTATTCACCCCAATGGATGGATATTATAGGAGAGTATATTTGTATTCAAGGCTTTAAGAGTGGTTGTTATTATTTTATGGCACATATGAATGAACGCTTTGATGATAAGAAGAAGGCCATGATTGCCAAATATACACCCCTTGAGATGGAGATGCTACATAATGGGGCCTTTGACCTTAACTGGTTTAAGGAAGCCTATGAGATGCTTGGAGAAGATGATTTCAATAAGCTCTATGATGCCGCAAAGTATATCTCGGACGGAAGTAAGCATTCAAGAGCTCGAAAGTATGCTGATGCAGCTCTAGGGAGAGTAACATTATCAAAGCTTGAAGCTACTATTAATAATAAAAGAAATAAGGATTTGCTAATGAGTTATGGTCTGGTACCCATAAAGAATAAAGCGGATATACTTGACCGTTATCAATATCTACAAGCCTTTTTAAAGGAAAGTAAGCAATTTGGATCTCAAAGAAAGGCTAGCGAAGCCTTGGCGGTTGAAATAGCCTTGGAAAACCTGGCAATATGCGCAGGCTACACTGATGTTACAAGACTTACACTTATGGCTGAGACTGAAATGATTAATAGCTTTGCCTCTTTTCTATCCTGGAATGAGATAGATGGAGTAGCTGTTAAGCTTGATATTAATGAATATGGACAGACATCAATTTTGTATAAAAAGAACGATAAGCTACTTAAGTCGGCTCCAGCAGCAATTAAAAAGAATCCTTACAATCTAGAGATTAAGAATATAGGTAAGAAGCTTAAGGACCAGTATTCACGTACTAAGCATATGTTTGAAGAAGCTATGGAAAACAGAACGGAGTTTACTATCTCGGAGCTTTTATCGTTACGGGATAATCCGGTAATATCATCAATTATAAATAACCTAGTCTTTATAAGTGATGATAATGAGACTGTAAATATTGGATTTTTAGCTAATGAAGGTTTGTTAGATTATGACGAGAATGAGATAAAGCTTGGTTTAGATTCAAGTATTCGCCTAGCCCACTCCTTTGATCTATATAAAAATGGCTGTTGGCATGAATATCAGAGATTGTTCTTTTCTAAGGAAAGTATTGAAAAGCAAAGAAAGCAACCTTTTAAACAAGTATTTCGTGAACTTTATGTAAAGGTTGATGAAGAATTAGATAAGAATAAATCCATGATGTTTGCTGGTAATCAGATACAACCACAGAGAACTGTTGGTTGCTTGAAAAATAGAAAATGGATTGCTGATTATGAAGAAGGTTTGCAGAAGATATATTATAAGGACAATATAGTAGCTAATATATATGCTTTAGCAGATTGGTTTTCCCCAAGTGATATAGAGGCTCCAACCTTAGAGTGGGTAGTGTTCTCGAACAGAAAGACCTTTGAAGCACTTAAGCTTAAAGAGGTACCTGATATAGTCTATTCTGAGGTTATGAGAGATGTTGATTTAGCCGTAAGTGTAGCCCATGCAGGAGGAGTTGATCCTGAGACTAGCCATTCAACAGTTGAGATGAGAAAGGTAATTATTGAATTCAATCTACCTTTGTTTGGAATTAGCAACGTCATTTTAGAAGGTAATCATGGAATAATAAAGGGAAAAAGGGCAGAATATAATATTAATCTAGGTAGCGGTATTATTCATAAAGCAGGTGGTCCCATGATTAATGTATTACCCGTCCATTCCCAGAGTCGAGGTAAGCTATTCTTGCCATTTATAGATGAGGATCCTAAGACAGCTGAAATCATGTCTAAGATAGTCCTATTTGCCAGAGATGAGAAGATAAAGGATCCATATATACTCAAACAAATATAGGAGAAAGATGATAGTTTACATGAAATTGATGTGACATACATGAGCGAATATTCTGAACTTATTATGTGTTTTGATAAAATCAGGGACTATATGCGTGATTTCTATGTATATGGCTTTATGTCCCGGGAGGATTTCGGGGATAAGAAAATCCTACGTACCATGATAATGAAAAGAGAAGAATTGAAAGCTATCTTTCTGAATATATGTCATTTCGAATTGATGAGAACGGTAAGTCAGTATTTATCTCAGTAGATAGCTCTGAGATATCAGCGAATCCTCTTTATCGTGCTTTTAAGGCAAAAACCTTTACTAAAAATGATATTACTCTTAATTTTATTATTCTTGATATCCTATATGGAGGGGTTGCTGCTTCTGCAAATGAGATAGCTGATAAAATTACATCAGAATATTTATGCTTTTTTTATGACCCTGTGATTTTAGATGTATCAACTATTCGCATAAAGCTTTCTAAGTACTTAAAGCTTGGGATTATAACTACCATGAAGCAAGGGAAAAAGCTTTTATATTCATTGGATAAAACAGAAATTAATTTGGCTTGCATTTACGATAATTAACTAATGTCCTTTAAGCATCACTATATAATGCATGCACTTGAAAGTGAAATTGTATATGAGCTACTAGAGTCTATTCATAGTAAGCAGAAGGTGATAATGAAGCAATCGTTAGGACGTTTTATAAGGATTTTGATACACTCTATTCTTACTATGGGATTACCCCCACTTCTATAAATGGTGATGAATTACTAGATGAAAAGCAGGGTGATAGATATGTTGTTTAGTGAGATTTATAGCGCATATTATAATGCCATTATTCCAGCGGTGCACCAGGAGGTTCACATCGCACTTCATTATATCAATTATTAGGCCTATTTATAATTTCAAAGTGAGTCAATAGGTGAATAATTAGTTAATATAAAATGATCCTCAAAAAACTGCTTTCTAGATTAGTAATGAGTGAAATAACATCATCTAATCTAGGAGCAGTTTTTTTGCTATTAAAATACCAGATAAAAGTGGTAATGATTTAATGACTACCATTTATCAATTACTGTGTATTTTATTAGCGAAACATGTTACAATTAATCGAGAAAGACCTTTATAATGATGACAATAAAATTAGGGTGGTGTAAAACTTGCCAAACGTAACTAAAACTAAAACAGAAGATGTTCAAAGACGAAAAAGAATAAACCATATAAAGACGACTATCATAACAACAATAATTATACTTACATTACTACCTACTATCTTATGCATAGTACTTTCTATACGTATTACTAGGATTCAAAAACAAATTGATGATTTATATTTTTTACATACAGGCAATATTGAACTAAAGGAGCTTAATGAAGCTAATGAACAGAGTAGGGATAATGAAAATTATGCCTATGCTTCAGAAGTTAATGATGATATAAATCAAATTGATTTAGTAGATACAAGCAAGTGGGTGCCTAATAATCAAAATATGACGGCAGACAGTACATATATAGGGAACATCATAGATAACCAAGACAATGCGGATAACCAGGACAATGCGGATAACCAGGACAATGCAGATAAGCAGGAAAATCTAAATCAGGGTAACAAAATAGCAGATATTGTGGAGGATGATAAGCAGTCGGATAGCATTTATAAAGACAAAAAGGTATATTTGACCTTCGATGACGGACCTAGTAAGAATACTGACCTTATCCTTAATATATTAGATGAGTATGATGTTAAAGCAACTTTCTTTGTGGTTGGCCTTACGGATGATGAGTCTAAGGAGCGCTATAAAAGGATTGTTGAAGAGGGGCATACCCTGGGGATACATTCCTATTCCCATAATTATAAAAAAATATATAATTCTTTAGAAGATTTTGATAAAGACTTTACAAAACTATGGAAATTGTTATATGATACTACTGGGTATAGTCCCACCTTATATCGCTTCCCCGGTGGCAGTTCAAACTTTTTGAACAGTAGTGAGATAAAAGATTTTACTGATTATCTCAATGAAAAAGGAATGACTTATTATGATTGGAATGTAGTTAATGGGGATGCAGAGGGTATTAATTACACAGAAGAACAGATGATTTACAAAGTATTGAATGGCATAGCAATCAAGAAAACTTCCATTGTACTTATGCATGATGGCCTGGGTAAGAATAAGACTGTGGCTACTTTGCCCAAATTATTGGATGAACTTATATCAGGAGGAGCACAGATATTACCAATGGATGAAGATGTTCCACTTATTCAACAGATAAAAGCAAAGAGTAATTAATAATACATAAGGAGGTATTTGGCTTATGGGTTTTTTAAAAGACTTCAAGGATGACTTTTCTCAGGCTGTTAACGAATTGATACCTGATGATAATAATGAACTTGATTCATCAGATCAGATGGTAAACACCTTGGATTCAGAAGTTGTGGCTATTAAAGAAGAGGCAGAAAATGAAATGAAGGAATGGCTTGAGGAGTTTACACAAGATGATAATGAAGAAAACATTATTATGGAGGCAGATATGAAAGAGGAGACACATGTAGATGACAGCTCATCAGAAAAAGACATATATAATGATAATATTTCCGAAGAAATATTTGACGAAATGATGGAGGATGAGATCGAAGATATGGATGAAAATGTGGATTTAGAATTACTAGATGCATTGAATGCCGAAGAAGAGAAGACTGAAGATAAGAAGAAAACATCTAATAAAAAGGTTAAGTCAACATCGGTTATTAATGAGGATGACGTAACTGTAATCAGTAAGGGAACCACTATTGTTGGAAGTATATCCACAGATGGTTCGCTGGATATTATGGGAAGTATAACTGGTGATGTTGAATGCCTAGGTAAGCTATCTATAACTGGTAAAATTATTGGAGATTCAACTGCTGCTGAGGTATATATTAATACAGAGAGGCTTGAAGGCAGTATCAACAGTGAAGGTAGTGTAAAGGTAGGACTTGGAACAGTTGTTGTAGGTGATATCATTGCCACATCCGGAGTTATCGCCGGTGCTGTTAAGGGTGAGATTGATATTAATGGACCAATCGTTATTGATTCCACTGCAATAATAAAGGGGAATATCAAAGCAAAATCTGTACAGATTAACAATGGTGCAGTAGTTGAGGGCTTCTGTTCCTTAAGCTACTCAGACGTTGACCTTGACAATGTATTTGATTAATATAGCCTTATGACCTGGCATTGGCTTGCTAATTTTGGCCCTATGTGTTAGATTATTAACGGTATAGTTTTGGATAAATATATCTAATAACGTCAAATATGGAGGCATATATATGAAGGAGTACAACCGGGTTTTATTAAAGCTTTCAGGTGAGGCACTGGCCGGAGGAAAAAAAACCGGCTTTGACGAAGACACTTGTATAATGGTAGCCAAGCAGGTAAAAAATCTTGTTGAAGAAGGAATTGAAGTAAGTATAGTAATTGGTGGCGGAAACTTCTGGAGAGGAAGAAGCAGTGAGACTATTGACAGGACTAAGGCAGACCAAATCGGAATGCTTGCGACTGTTATGAACTGCATTTATGTATCTGAGATATTTCGTTATGTAGGAATTGATACAAAGGTTTACACCCCATTTTCCTGTGGAAGTATGACACAGTTATTTTCTAAGGATGATGTATTGGCCTGTATGAAAAAAGGCGGAGTGGCATTTTTGGCCGGAGGAACCGGGCATCCGTATTTTTCTACAGACACAGCGACCGTGCTTCGTTCAGTAGAACTGGATTGTGATATAATTTTGATGGCCAAAGAGATTGATGGTGTATATGACAGTGATCCTAAGACTAATCCTCAGGCAAAAAAGTATGATGTAATTTCGACGCAAGAGTTACTGGATAAGAAGCTTGGAGTTATTGATTTGACAGCTGCAGTACTAAGTATTGATAATAAAATGCCAATGCTTTTATTTGCCTTATCCGAAGAAAATAGCATAATTAATGCCTCTAGGGGAGCGTCTACAGGGACAGTTATTACAGCTTAATAAAATATATTAACATATAAAAGGAACTAATCATTTATATAGGAGGGATGATGTAATGGATGCAAAACTTGATCAATATAACATTAAAATGGGGAAAGCAATTGATAATTTGAAGGAAGATTATACGACAATACGTGCTGGAAGAGCAAATCCTCATCTTTTAAACAAACTCAGGGTGGATTATTATGGGCAACCTTCGTCCCTGCAGGCAGTTGCCAATATATCTGTACCAGAAGCAAGAGTACTTCAGATTCAGCCTTGGGAAAGCAAGATGATTAAAGATATTGAGAAGGCAATTATTGCTTCAGATCTTGGTTTGACTCCCAATAATGATGGTAAGGTAATTCGTTTGGTTTTTCCGGAGCTTACTGAGGAGAGAAGAAAAGATCTTGTAAAGGATGTTAAGAAGAAAGCCGAGAATACTAAGATAGTTGTTAGAAATATACGTAGAGAGGCGAATGATGCCTTTAAGAAAATGAATAAAGCTAGTGAGATATCAGAGGATGAGTGGAAGACACTGGAAGGTGAAAGTCAAGAATTAACTGATTCATATATAGCACAAATTGATGCAATTATGGAAGAAAAATCAAAGGAAATTCTCACTGTATAAGGTTCAGACAGATCTGATACAAAATGATAATGTAAGCTTGGGGTGTCCGCAAAAGATTTTTATTTTACCCTTTTGGGGCACCCTTATTGAATAAATGATAAGAAGACGGGTGTTATTAAATGGATGAAAACAAATTGAACATACCAAAGCATGTAGCCATAATTCTTGATGGTAATGGCAGATGGGCAAAAAAAAGAAGAATGCCTAGAAACTATGGACATTCACAAGGAAGTAAAGTTGTAGAACAAATCTGTGAGGATGCTTATCATCTTGGAATAAAGTATCTTACAGTATATGCATTTTCTACTGAGAACTGGAAGAGGCCAAAGGACGAAGTAGAAGCTTTGATGAAGCTACTTAAGAATTATCTTGATACCAGCATAAAGACCAGTGAGAAGAACAATATGCGTGTTAGAATTATTGGTGATAGAACCGGTCTTTCAGATGATATTCAAAAAAAAATTAATAACCTTGAAGAGGCATCAAAGGCCAATACAGGTCTTAATTTACAGGTAGCAATTAATTATGGAAGTAGAGACGAGATAATCCGTGCAGTTAAAACTCTTTCAAAGGATTTAGATGAGAATAGGGTTGCACTTGATGATATAGATGAACTAATGTTTTCACGGTATTTGGATACGGGAGATATACCTGAGCCGGATTTATTAATACGTACTAGTGGAGAACAAAGATTGTCAAATTTTCTTCTATGGCAACTGGCCTATACAGAATTTTATTTTACAGATGTCTTATGGCCGGATTTTAATAAAAGGGAATTATTAATGGCGGTTGAATACTATTCGGCAAGGAATAGAAAATATGGAACGATATAACTTACGAGAGATAAAAATAAAATTTACTATTGGATTATACTTATTATGAATCCATTTGGAGGTAAGCTATGTTTAAGACAAGATTAATCAGTGGTATTATCCTATTGGCTATGGCCATAACAGTTGTAACGCTTGGGGGCAATGTATTATTTGCTACAGTATTTGTTATTTCCCTAGTGGGCATGATGGAACTATATAAGGTTAATAAGATTGAAAAAAGAATTCCAGGAATAGTGGGATATCTAGCAGCAATTGCTTATTATGCTCTGATTTATTTTAAACTTGATAAATACTTACTTTTACTATCTATAGGCTTCCTCTTAATACTGATGATTTTTTATGTATTATCTTATCCAATCTTTCGAATTGAACAGATTATGACAGCCTTTTTTGGCTTATTCTATGTTGGTATAATGTTATCCTATTTGTACCAGATCCGGATATTGGAAGATGGAGCTATACTGGTATGGCTAATATTTATTGGAGCTTGGGGCTCTGATACCTGTGCATATTGTGTAGGTGTCTTATTTGGAAAGCATAAGATCGTACCAAAGCTTAGTCCCAAAAAGTCTCTAGAGGGCTGTATCGGCGGAGTTGTGGGGGCTGCTATACTTGGCTTTTTGTATGCTTTAGTCTTAGGAAACCGAATTACGGGAATAGAGAATCCGCGACTTTTGTTTGCAATAATTGGAGCCGCATCCAGTGTGATTTCACAGTTTGGTGACCTAGCAGCGTCAGCCATCAAAAGAAATTATGATATTAAAGATTATGGAAGGTTAATTCCTGGACATGGTGGAATACTTGATAGATTTGACAGCATAATATTTACGGCACCTATTGTTTATTATTTGGTCGTATTATTTTAAATGCTTATTTTTGAATATTTACATGGAGGACATGATGAAGAATATTGCTATACTTGGTTCTACAGGCTCTATAGGAATTCAGACCCTAGAGATTGCCAGAGAACACAAAAATGAGATAAAGGTAAGAGCACTGGTTGCCCATGGAAATATTAAGCTATTGGAAGAGCAAATCAGAGAATTTATGCCGAAGATAGTCTGTGTTTATGATCCTGATAAGGCAAAGCTTCTTAAGGAGAATATCAAGGATCTTTCTGTTACTGTGGAGACTGGAATGGATGGGATAATAGACTGCGCCACGGAAGAGTCTACAGATACAGTTGTTGCTGCCATGGTGGGGATGATTGGCATTCTACCTACAATTGAAGCTATAAAAGCAGGAAAAAACATTGCCCTAGCCAACAAGGAAACCTTGGTTACTGCAGGGCATATTATTATGGATTTATGTAAGGAAAAAAATATAGAATTGCTGCCAGTAGACAGTGAGCATTCTGCAATATTTCAGTCTCTAAATGGTGAGAATATTAATAATGTAAATAAGCTTATACTAACGGCATCTGGTGGACCATTTCGTGGTCTTAAGAAATCATCCTTGGCGTCGATTACTCCTGCAGATGCTCTAAAACATCCTAACTGGAGGATGGGGCCCAAAATCACCATAGATTCGGCAACAATGATCAATAAGGCCTTGGAGATTATGGAAGCAAGCTGGCTTTTTAATATACCTATGGATAGGATTCAGGTTCTGGTACATCCACAGAGTATTATTCACTCTATGGTAGAATATGTGGATGGCAGTGTAATTGCACAGCTTGGGATGCCTGATATGAGGCTTCCGATTCAGTATGCACTTTTTTATCCTCAAAGAAAGAATATGAAGATAGGTGAAAGGCTGGATTTTGTAAAGCTTGGACAGCTTACATTTGAGGAACCTGATATAGATACATTTTATGGACTCAAACTGGGTATAAAAGCAGGGACCCTTGGTGGAAGTATGCCAACGGTTTTTAATGCTGCAAATGAATGGCTAGTGGCTGCATTTTTAAAGGGGAGGATTGGCTTTTTGGACATTCCAGAGCTTATAGGCCAAGCTATGGATAACCACAAGTTAATTAGTTTACCATCATTAAAAGAAATTCTTAAGACTGAACAAGAGACATATGATTTTATAGATAGTATTATCAAATGAAATTATAAATTTGAGTAGTATTTGAAAATGCCCGGAAATTAGAAAGGATTATGCTTATGAAAATAATTATAACAATATTACTTTTGGGAATTGTAATTTTTATTCACGAATTAGGTCATTTCCTCCTGGCCAAGAAGAATGGTATAACAGTAACAGAGTTTTCTCTAGGTATGGGACCTAGGTTAATCACTTTTGTTAAAAATGGTACCAGGTACTCCATAAAAATATTTCCTATTGGTGGATCTTGTATGATGCTTGGTGAGGATGAGGACATTGAGGATGAGGGGGCCTTCCATAAGAAGGGGGTAGGGGCCAGATTTTCAGTTATCTTTGCTGGTGCTTTCTTTAACTTTATTTTGGCATTTATACTGTCCCTGGTAGTAATAGGTGCAGTGGGAATAGATGATCCTGATGTGTTAGAGCTTAAGGAGGATTCTGCAGTCTATGAAGCAGGCTTAAGAGAAGGTGATAGGATTAAGAAGATTAATGGCAAGGCTATACACTTTAGCAAGGAAATTGATCTCTATTTCTTCTTTAATCCAATAACAGATGATCCAATTGATCTTGTCTATGAAAGAGATAATAAAAGCTATGAAACTACTATCTATCCCAAACCATTATCCGATTATTATAAGTTAGGAATATATTATAGAGCAGACTCTGATAAGGCAATTATTACACGGGTTGATCCTAAGCTTCCTTTTGGTCAAGCAGGCGTAGCTGAAGGGGATATAATAAAGAGTATTAATGGAACTCCTCTTATGACAGGTCAGGATATGGTGGATTATTTTGATGAAAATCCAATTTCTGATCTAGCACTTGATGTTATCTACCTTCATAAGGGTGAGGAAAAACATGCCAGCGTAACACCAAAATTGATAACAGATGATTATAGCCTGGGAACATTTTATAATGTATATAGGGAAAAGGTTTCTCCGGTTAAAGCAGTGAAGAACAGCTTCTTTGAGGTGAAATACAACATTGTCTATACAATTGAAAGTATCAAATTTCTAATAACAGGCAAGGCTGGAATTGAAGAAATTAGTGGCCCCGTAGGCATTGTATCAGTGGTGGATAATATCATGGAGCAGACAGAGAAGGAAAGCATAGGAATAAGGCTTCTTAACCTTGCCAATTTTGCGACCTTACTGAGTGCCAACTTAGGCGTAATGAATCTTCTACCTTTTCCTGCACTAGATGGAGGCAGATTAGTGTTTCTTATATTAGAGGCCATAAGAAGAAAGCCTGTTCCTAAGGATAAGGAAGCTATTGTGCATTTTGTAGGGCTTGCACTTCTTATGCTGTTGATGGTTGTAGTTCTATATAATGATATTAGAAAAATATTTATGTAAAATACCAAGATAACTAGTCGATTTTTATTTGAAAGGCTTTGATAGGATGCATAGAGAAAATACAAAAGTGATTGAGATTGGTAATAGGGTAATCGGAGGAGGTAATCCGATTCTAATCCAATCTATGACAAATACAAGAACTGAGGATGTAGAAGGAACTGTTAAACAGATAAATAAGCTTGCCAAGGCTGGATGTGATATTATCCGTTGTGCAATTCCCAATATTATGGCTGCTGAAGCACTTAGTGAGATTAAGAAACAAATCACTATACCCTTGGTGGCAGACATTCATTTTGATTATAGGCTGGCCATTGCCGCCATGGAGCATGGTGCTGATAAGATCCGCATTAACCCCGGTAATATTGGGACTGATGACAGACTTAGAGCTCTTGTAAATGTTGCAAAGGAAAGAAACATTCCAATCCGTGTAGGTGTTAATAGTGGCTCCTTAGAGAAGGATATTATAGGAAAGTATGGTCATGTAAATGCTGAGGGTCTGGTTGAGAGTGCCCTTAATAATGTTAAGCGGATTGAGGATATGGGTTATGATAAGCTCGTTATTAGCATTAAATCCTCTAATGTAATGATGTGTATTAGAGCCCATGAGCTAATTGCCAAGAAAACTAATTACCCACTTCATGTAGGAATTACAGAGGCAGGTACAGTAAATGCTGGTAATATAAAGTCTGCAGTGGGCTTAGGAATTATCCTTTATCAGGGCATTGGTGATACCATTCGTGTATCTCTTACAGGGGATACTGTAGAAGAAATCGTATCTGCAAAGCTTATATTAAAAACCTTGGGATATCGTACAGGTGGAATAGATGTGGTATCCTGTCCAACCTGTGGAAGAACCCAGATAGATCTTATAAAGCTTGCAAAGCAAGTAGAAGAAATGACTGCTGACTTTGATTTGGACATTAAGGTTGCGGTTATGGGCTGTGCTGTAAATGGCCCTGGAGAAGCCAAAGAGGCAGATATAGGAATAGCCGGAGGCAATGGTGTGGGCTTGCTTATTAAGAAGGGCGAGATTATTCGTAGGGTACCGGAGAGTGAGTTACTGGAGACTCTAAGAGAAGAATTGCTTAATTGGAGCTAAGCTACTAAAGACCAGATAAAATGAGTGCCATGGGGAGGACGATATGATATTTTTTGAAGCATTTGAGGAACTCTCTTGTGATAATGAATTAAGAAACCTTTACGACCGGACTGAGGTTGTAAGGGTTGTTGCATCTAAAAAAAATAAAAACCTATGTATACATATAAAAAGCAAGAGATTAATTAGTCGGGTCAATATAAAAAAGATGGAAGAATTGCTTAATAGGCAGCTTTTTATGAATACAGGAAACAAGGCATTTATCCTGCCTTTTTTTGACCTTGAAGATAAATATGAGCTGGACAAGCTATTTTCCATATACCGTGACAGTATCCTAGAGGAGCTGAAGGAGTTAAGTGTTGTTACCTATCATCTATTGACTCAGGCTGAAACCAAGGTTAAGGAAAATACTATTATTATTAAGTCTAAGGAAAGCTGTGTGGCTCTAGATAAGTTCGAGAGACTTAAGGATTATCTGATTAATATGTTCAAGGAACGGTTTGGTTATGATATATTTGTTAGCTGTGAATATATAAAACCTGCTGAGAAAAGAAAAGTAAGACTTCCTGCGTTTTTAAGGGAAAATGAGGATGATAATTATGAGGATGAAGAATATGAAACACCTCACTATGATTATCATCTATTGGGGGATTATAGAACAGCTACTGGCAATGAATCTGAGCTTGATGGCAATGTAAATAGCAAGGGGAATAGTGATAGTAATATAAATATTGATAGTAATATAAATATTGATAGTAATAGTTATAATAACAATAATACTACTACTAATAATAATAGTAAAAGTAATAGTAATGGCAATATTAATAGCAAGAGCAATAGTGGTGAAAATAATATAAACAATACAAATAATAGGGTGAATGATAGGGTACATAATAATATAAATGCTTCCTCTGCAACTTTTGCCAAGGGAATTAGTAATTCAGAAGCTTTACTGCCAAAGAATAGCAAAAAAGATCCAAGGAGTAAGTCCTCTGCGTATGAAAAGGGTAAGGCTAGGTACCGTAGATTACCCAAGGATCCTTTAGTAGTATATGGCAAGAATTTTGAAGGAAACCTAACTCCCATTAGTGATATTGTGGGGGAAATTGGCGAAGTAGTAATCAGGGGTAAGCTAAGGAAGATGGAGACAAGACCCATAGGTAATGAGAAAAGTCTGATTACCTTTGTTATTACGGACTTTATCGATTCTATAAAGATAAAGATTTTTACTAAAACTATAGATATGGAAGATATTTTTGAAGGCCTTAAGGAGGGATCATTTTACTCCTTAAAGGGAATAGCAATGGCAGATACATTTGACAAGGATATAACCATTGGATCTGTGGTCGGTATTAAGTCTATAGAGGATTTTTCCGCCAAAAGATATGACCGAGCCCCCAAAAAACGAGTTGAACTTCATGCCCATACTATGATGAGTGATATGGACGCGGTTGTGGATGTTAAGAACCTGGTACGTCGTGCCTTTGAATGGGGACATCCTGCTGTGGCAGTAACAGACCATGGTGTGGTACAGGCCTTTCCTGATGCAAGTCATGCCCTTAATCCAAAAGCATTTTCTGATCCAAAAGAACAGGAGAGAGCCAAGGATTTTAAGGTTATCTATGGAGTGGAGGCTTATCTTGTAGATGACATTAAGGAAGTTGTAACCAATGGGCAGGGTCAGAATCTAATTGAGGATGATTTTGTTGTATTTGATATTGAGACAACAGGCTTTAGTAAAATAAATGATAAAATTATAGAAATCGGTGCTGTAAGAATATCAAAGGGTGAAATTGCTGAGAAATATAGTGCATTTGTTAACCCTAAGATCCCAATTCCCTATGAAATCACCAAGCTAACTTCTATTGACGATAAGATGGTGGCTGATGCGGCTGTGATTGATGATGTACTTCCGGAGTTTTTGGAATTTTGTCGTGATGCTGTATTAGTGGCACATAATGCATCATTTGATATGGGCTTTATTATTAGAAATGCCCAACTACTTGGGCTAGATATAAAATTTACCTATATTGATACTGTGGGATTATCTAGAATTTTGCTCCCGAATTTGAGTAGATATAAGCTAAATACTGTAGCAAAAGCCTTGGATGTCTCTTTGGAAAATCACCATAGAGCAGTAGATGATGCGGGGGCAACTGCGGAGATATTTGTTAAGCTTGTAGCCATGCTTAAGGAAAAGGATATTAATTATGTAAATGATATTGATAAGCTAGGAAGGCTGTCTGCTGAGGCGATTCGCAAGCTACCTGCTTATCATGCTATTTTGCTGGCGAAAAATAATACCGGAAGAGTTAATTTGTATAAAATGGTATCAAAGTCTCATATTGATTATTATAATAAACGTCCCAAAATACCTAAGAGTCTCTTAATGGAGTGTAGAGAGGGTATTATGGTTGGATCTGCATGTGAGGCCGGAGAGGTATATAGAGCAGTCCTGAGTAATCAATCTGATGAACAGATTGAGAGGTTGGTTGCTTTCTATGATTATCTAGAAATCCAGCCCTTGGACAATAATGAATTTCTTATTCGTAGCGAGAGAAGTGATGAAAGGAATATTAATTCTAAAGAAGATCTGATTAAGATTAATAAAAGGATTGTTGAGCTGGGAATGCGCTACAATAAGCGTGTAGTTGCAACCTGTGATGTGCATTTCCTTGAACCTGAGGATGAGGTTTATCGTAGGATTATAATGGCAGGTAAGGGCTTTAAGGATGCAGATATGCAGCCACCACTGTATTTTCGTACTACGGAGGAAATGCTTGAGGAATTTGCCTATCTTGGAAGAGACAAGGCTGAAGAGGTGGTTATTGCCAATACTAATTGGGTAAGTGATCAGATAGAGAACATTTCTCCAGTGCGTCCAGACAAATGTCCGCCTAAACTGCCCAATTCCGAGGAAAACTTAAGAAATATCTGTTATGAAAAAGCTCATGAGATTTATGGTGAAGAGCTTACAAGTCAGGTAAAAGATAGGCTGGAGCATGAGCTTACTTCTATAATAACTAATGGCTTTGCTGTTATGTATATAATTGCTCAGAAGTTGGTATGGAAGTCCAATGAGGATGGCTACTTAGTTGGTTCCCGTGGATCAGTTGGATCCTCATTTGTTGCTACCTTGGCTGGAATTACTGAGGTTAATCCTTTAGCTCCCCATTACTACTGTTCTAGCTGCCATTACTGTGATTTTGAATCAGAGGATGTTAAGAAGTTTGCAGGAAGCTCGGGATGTGATATGCCTGATAAGAATTGTCCTGTATGCGGTACGCTATTAGAGAAGGATGGCCATGATATACCATTTGAAACCTTCCTTGGTTTTGACGGGGATAAGGAGCCGGATATCGATTTGAATTTCTCTGGGGAATACCAGAGTAAGGCCCATGAATATACAGAGGAATTATTTGGCGAAGGACATACCTTCCGCGCTGGTACTATCGGTACCTTAGCTGATAAGACGGCCTATGGTTATGTGAAGAATTATTTTGATGAAAGAGGAATACATAAACGTAATGTGGAAATTGATCGTTTGATCGAGGGGTGTGTAGGTGTAAGGCGAACTACTGGGCAGCATCCGGGTGGTATTGTTGTTTTGCCACATGGAGAGGAGATATACTCCTTTACTCCTGTACAAAGACCAGCTAACGATATGAAATCAAAGACTATTACTACACATTTTGACTATCATTCTATAGACCATAACCTTTTAAAACTTGATATATTGGGCCATGATGATCCTACAATGATTCGTATGCTTGAGGATATTACGGGGTTGGATGCAAAGAAGATTAGACTTGATGAGGAGAAGGTTCTGTCTTTATTTCATAATACTGGTGCCCTGGGAATTAATCCTCAGGATATCGGAGGATGTGAGCTTGGTTGTCTTGGGGTTCCGGAATTTGGAACGGATTTTGTTATGCAGATGGTTAAGGAAGCAAAGCCGAAGACATTTTCAGACTTGGTTAGAATATCTGGCCTAAGCCATGGTACGGATGTATGGCTGGGCAATGCACAGAAATTGATAAAAGAAGGAACCTGTACCTTATCTACCTGTATCTGTACCCGAGACGATATTATGACATATCTTATTAATGCGGGGATGGAGCCTGGACTTTCCTTTAAAATAATGGAAAGCGTCAGAAAAGGTAAGGGCTTAACTGCTCAGATGGAGGAGGCTATGCTGGTGGCAGGAATACCAGAGTGGTATATACAATCCTGCAAAACGATTAAGTACATGTTCCCTAAGGCCCATGCAGCGGCCTATGTTATGATGGCATTTCGTATAGCATACTTTAAGGTGTATTATCCTTTGGCTTACTACTGTGCATATTTTTCTATCCGTGCTTCAGCATTTAACTATGAATTGATGTGCCAGGGAAGAGAACATCTTGAGCAAATTATGTCCGATTACAAAAGTAGGAACAATACCCTGACCAAGAAAGAACAGGATACATATCGTGATATGCGTATCGTGCAAGAAATGTATGCCAGGGGATTTCTCTTTGCGCCTATAGATGTATTTAGTGCAGAAGCCCACAGATTCCAGATTGTCGGGGATAAGCTAATGCCATCACTAAGCTCCATAGACGGAATGGGTGAAACTGCAGCCAATGGTGTTGTAGAAGCCTCAAAACAAGGTAAATTCTTGTCTAGAGATGACTTTAAGATACGTTGTAAGGTAAGTTCCACTGTAGTAGATACAATGGCAAGGATGGGACTTCTGGGAGAACTACCCCAATCAAATCAGATGTCGTTGTTGGATTTTCTGTAGGGTGAAGTGGTTGCTCTAGGAGATGTTATCGGGATTGTTATAAGGGTTGTTATAGTTGCTGCTTTAGGGGTTGTCCTAGGGGTTATCTTAAGGATTGTCTTAATTGATAAAACAATTTGAAAAATTATTAAAATAACACTTGATTTTTATATCAGAATAGTATAAGATAAATAATGTTCTGTGGCTCGTTGGTCAAGGGGTTAAGACGCCGCCCTCTCACGGCGGAATCAGGGGTTCGATTCCCCTACGAGCTGTACAAGGTGCCTATCTTACGATAGGCACCTTTTTTGACGGGATTCTGATACTGTATTTTGGTACCGTATTTTGGTACCAGGCACTGTGAACACAGGCACTGTGAACAAACCGTGAACAAAATGTTATTATAAAGAAGACAAAAAGTTCTATTTATAATTAATAGTTATACTATCTATCAGAAGAAACTATACACGATTCTATTGACAAAAGTTTATATATATTATAACTTTGAAACATGATACCAAGGTCAACTCTAAAATATGAGAAAGAAGGAAGATTATTATGAATCTTGTATATAAAGGAAAAACTAAAGATGTATATGCACAGGAAGATGGAAATTATTTGCTTAAGTTTAAGGATGATGTAACAGGAGTGGATGGTGTATTCGATCCCGGTGCCAACACTGTAGGGTTATCAATTGAGGGAGTTGGTAGGGCTGGACTTAGACTTACAAAAATGTTTTTTGAGAAGATAAATGCAAAAGGAATTCCCACCCATTATATAGATTGCGATATTGATGCGGCGACCATGATTGTTAAGCCTGCTACAATGTTTGGCAAAGGAGTTGAAGTAATCTGTAGGTATAGAGCTGTCGGAAGCTTTATCCGTCGTTATGGACTTTATGCCAAGGAAGGTCTTCCGTTGGATGCATATGTAGAGGTAACCCTAAAGGATGATGAACGACAAGATCCATTGATTAACGAAGATGCACTTGATATGCTGGGAATCCTAACCAAAGGGGAGTATGCTATTTTAAAAGATCTTACGGTTAAGATATCCAATATAGTTAAGGAAGAGCTTGCCAAAAAAGGGATGGAGCTGTATGATATTAAGTTAGAATTTGGACGTATTGGTGATGATAATCATATTGCATTGATAGATGAAATCTCCGGTGGAAATATGAGAGCTTACAAAGATGGCAAATATATTGAGCCCTTAGAGTTGGAGAAACTTATGATCTAGTAACTTATGATCTAGTAACTTGGTGCCAGGTACTTTATTTACAGTGCTTGGCACTTTTTCTGTTTTTGGTTCTTTTTTTTCTGTCTGTTTCTATTTTTTTGCCTAGCACTGCCTATCTGTTTATGGCGATATTTACAAATAAGTATATATAAAACATGAAATTGAACAATATACATAAAACGTAAAGAGTGATAGAATATATTTAGCTTCAAAAATCAAATAGATCATCTTTTTAATTATTCAATATTCAAGTAACTTCCATGTTTTAATTCTATGATTTAATTCTGAAATCTCAATTCCAGTGACTCAGTTCGCAGAACTAAATACCCCAAACTTCAATTTCTATTACTAATTAACAAATTTTCCAGTGCTAATTTACTACAAGTAGTATAAAATGTGAGAGGAGGAATATATATCCCGAGGCAAAGAAGAATATGGTATCCGGGTGCTATATACCACGTGGTTACCAGAGGAAATCGTAAAGAAGACATTTTCAAACAGACTGAGGACTATAATTTTTATATGAAATTATTACAAATAAATAATGAGAAATATCCATTCAAATTATACACTTATTGCCTGATGAAAAATCATATTCACCTACAAATAGCAACAATAGATGATGAATTGTGGAAGATTATGAGGGGCATCAATTGGATGTATTCTATGTTTTTCAATCAAAAATATAAACTTACAGGTCATCTCTTTCAAGGAAGATATTATGCGGAATTAATTGATACAGAATCATATTTGTTACAGTCCAGTAAATATATACATCTTAATCCAGTTAAGGCTGGTATTGTAAAAAAACCAATACAATATCCTTGGAGTAGCTATGGGGTTTTTATGGGAGTAGAAGGCAATGAATTGATATATGATGAGGGGGTTTTGAGGTGTATTCAAGGTTCTAGTAGGAAATTGTATAAAGAATATGTAGAGAGTGAAGAGAATGATGACGTGGTACCTGGCACCATGAACTAAATATGGACAAATAATGAATAATTTGTAAACAATATAGGATTATATGTTATGATTATTCAAAAAGTATGTATATTATGTTCACAAAATGTTAACGGTACCTGGCACTCTTAAGATTATCTTAAATGTTAACGGTACCTGGCACTCTTAAGATTATCTTAAGATATTCATCTACTGGTATTTAAGATTAGTCTATTAGAATCATTATATCGGTTACTAAGGAAATCAAAAGGAGGTGAACCTGATATGGGTACAGCAAAAATATTAGTTGCTGATGATGATAGGGAGATTGCTGGTGCTATTGAGAAGCTTTTATTAATTGAGGGTTATGAGGTTATTAAGGCTTTTAATGGTATGGAGGCATTGGATGCACTGGTGTCTAATCAGGTGCAACTGATTATTTTGGACATTATGATGCCTAAGCTTGATGGTCTATCTACCATGATGCGGATTAGGGATAGCAAGAATATTCCGATTATTCTACTATCGGCTAAATCAGAGGATTCTGATAAGATACTGGGTCTTTCTATGGGAGCGGATGATTATGTCACTAAGCCATTTAACCCCCAAGAGCTAATGGCTAGAGTGAAGAGTCAGTTGAGAAGATATCTTCAACTTGGAGATAAGGACAGTACCAATTCTGCAACTCAGCTAGTAATTGGCGGTCTTACCATGGATGTGGAAAAGGTTGAGCTGACTGTAGATGGAGAACCTGCTAAGCTGACCGCAAAGGAGTTTAAGATTTTAGAATTTCTTATGAAAAATGCTGGATGTGTATTTTCAGCAGAGCAGATTTATAAGCGAGTATGGCAGGAAGAGGCCTATTCTGTAGAAAATACGGTGATGGTACATATTAGGCGTATTCGTGAGAAAATTGAAATTAATCCGAAGGAACCGAAATATTTGAAGGTGGTGTGGGGAATTGGCTACAAGATTGAGAAGATTTAGTAGAAGCAAGATATTAAAATTTGTGGCATTTGCATTGGTAGTACTGTTAATTTCACAAGGAGTAATTTTGACATATTATGCATATAGCAGTAATTTAGATTGGGAGACTTTATTTATAAAGGACTATGATCAAAGTGAGACTTTCCAACATAAGAGAAGAAATATAGTAAATGATTTAGTTTTTTATATTGAAGATAGTGGTGGGATTGAGCTTGAGCATGATTATTTTTATTATTTTATAAATGGTAGTGAGATTACTAATAATGTCCCTCTTGATGAAATACTTGATAAAAATCATCTTTATCAATATGATGAGGGTGACTTGGCCTATATGGCTGATGTTTATAGTCAAGATGATGTTATTATTGACGAGAATTGTAGCTTGTATATAGCCTTTTCTCAGGAATATATGCAGCAAAAACAGCAGGAGTGGAAAGATATTAGATTCAAGTCTATTTCTGTAGTTATCTTAATGATTCAGGCAATTGTTGTAGCAATTATATGTATAATATATTTAATTATGGTAACAGGAAGAAATCCAGAAGACGATGAGGTTCATTTATCCATCTATATGGATCGAATATATAATGATATAAAGCTATGTATTATATTGTTTGCATTATTTTTATGGTTATTAGGGATAAATAATCAATGGATAAATAATGGGTATTATCAAGGCGGTATGGATTTAAACACAGAGCAAATTACAGCAATGATTTTATTTGGACTATTGACAGGTATTACAACTATTGTATGTGGAGTAATGCTACTTAGTCTGGTAAGAAATATAAAAGCCATGAAATTGCTAAAGAATAGTTTGATTTATTCAATATTTAATAGTATAAACAAATTTATCAAAAGTTTTTTTGATGATAGCAGATTCGAGCATTTTCCATTGACAAAATCTCTTAATCGTAGACAGATTATATTTACAGTGTCTAGCGTAATAATGGTGTTTGTATTTTTCATCTTAGGCATTTCAGGGAGTTTCCTTTTTGGGTTTCCTGTTTTGGTAGAATTGGTAATTATATTTTGGTACTTTACTGAAAATAACAGAACATTTAAAGAAATAAACTTGGGATTTAACGAGAGTTTAAATGAGCAGATGAAATCAGAGAGGATGAAGGTTGATCTTATTACAAATGTATCTCATGATTTGAAGACGCCTCTTACCTCAATTATAAGTTATGTGGATTTACTTTCCAAGGAAGATTTGCCAGAAGCTTCAAGAGATTATGTGAATATTTTAGCGGATAAATCCGGAAGACTTAATAATATTGTGTCTGATTTGTTTGACCTTGCTAAAGTCACCAGCGGAAATATGCCCCTAAACATAGAGAATCTTGATCTAAAGAAACTGATTGAGCAGACTCTGGGAGATATGGAAGATGAAATTGAAAAATCAAGTATTAGGATCAAAACCGACCTGACAGAGTCCCCTGTGTATATAAACTCTGATGGAAAGAAGTTGTACCGGGTGTTTCAGAATATTATTGGAAATGCCTTAAAATATTCTCTACAAGGCACTAGAGTATTTATAGAAATGGAGTTAGAACAAAGCATTATATATGTAACAGTGAAAAATACAGCATCATACGATATGGATTTTTCGACCACAGATATACTACAAAGGTTTAATAGAGGAGATAAATCCAGAACTACTGAAGGTAGTGGCTTAGGCTTGTCTATTGCAGAAAGCTTTACTTGGGCATGTGGAGGAACCTTTAAGGTAGATATAGATGGAGATCAATTCAAGGTGAAGCTAGCATTTGCATTATCCGAGTAAAATGAATAACGGTGCCACATGCGACGGTGCCAGGTACTGTAAACAAACTATGAACAAAGTTAACTTTTTTGCTCATAATTTGTTTTCAGTGCCTGACACCGTTTATATTATATGATATAATTACCCCGAAAAGGAGGCTATCTATGGAATATATGAATGATACTATAAAAAAACAATTAGAACATCGTACAATAAGAGAATTTACCGATGAACCTATATCCAATGAAATAATCTCACAGCTAACTCAAGTAGCAAGACAGACGGCTACCTCTAATGGGATGCAGGCTTGCTCGGTAATTAGAATAACTGATCAGAAGATAAAAAATGAGCTGGCAGATATCTGTAAGCAGGAATATGTAGCGAGGATGCCAGAGGTCTGGATTTTTATAGTTGATCAATACCGGAATGGGCAGATTGCTATGGAAAAAAATTGCCAGGAGAAAAGCATCTGTGATATGGATAGATTCTTCCAAGGGTTTACTGATGCATGCTTGATGGCTCAGAATATGGTAAATACAGCAGAAAGTATTGGACTTGGGACGGTATATCTTGGTAGCATTCTTAATGATCCGATAAAAGTTGTGAATCTACTTAAGCTACCGAAGCTAACATTTCCTGCATTGGGTCTTGGTTTTGGATTCCCCAACCAGCAACCTCAGCTAAAACCCAGAATGGAAATGGAGCTTAGAGTTTTCGAAAATAAATATAATGAATTTAATAATTATTGTGATATAATAAGTGAATATGATGAGATTATGCAGACTTACTATGATATTAGGCAAGCCAACGAAAGGGTAGATAGCTTTAGTGACCAGATAGTTACAAAGCTTAAAAATGTGAACCCAAAAAGGCAACAAATTGTAAATGACATAGCTCAGCAAGGTTTTGACTTAATGGTACCAGGCACTGTAAATAAACAATGAACAAATAATGAACAATTTGTAAACTAAAGTCGTGAATGTTCACGGATTATTCATATAGTGTTCACGATTCGTTAACGGTACCTGGTACTCAAGTAGAAGGGAGTTTTTTATGAAAGGTATTATTCTTGCCGGTGGGTCCGGCACTAGATTGTATCCGGTTACTATGGTGACCTCTAAGCAGCTTCTGCCTGTATATGATAAGCCGATGATTTATTATCCTTTATCTACGCTTATGCTGGCAGGAATTCAGGATATTCTAATTATATCCACAGCCACAGATCTACCCAACTTTGAGAGATTGTTGGGCGATGGGTCTAATTATGGAATTAACCTGAGTTATGAGGTACAGCCATCTCCGGATGGTTTGGCACAGGCTTTTCTTATTGGTGAAAGCTTTATTGATGGGGATTCTTGTGCTATGATATTAGGTGATAATATATTCTATGGAAATGGTTTGACCAAACATATTAAGGAAGCCACAGGGAGAACAAATGGAGCCACGGTATTTGGCTATTATGTTGATGACCCCGAAAGATTTGGTATTATTGAATTTGATGAGTGCGGCAAGGCTATTTCTATTGAGGAAAAGCCTGAAAATCCCAAGTCAAATTATTGCGTTACGGGATTGTATTTTTATGATAGTAGGGTCTGTGAGTTTGCTAAGAAAGTTAGGCCATCTGCCAGGGGTGAGCTTGAGATTACTGACCTTAACAGAATGTATTTGGAGGAGGGCTCCCTTCACGTGGTGACTCTCGGAAGAGGATATGCTTGGCTTGATACTGGAACTATTGATTCCCTTAGTGAAGCCTCGGAATTTGTCAGAGTAGTAGAGGGTAGACAGGGTATACAGATAGCTGCACTTGAAGAGATTGCATATAAAAATGATTGGATTACCAGGGAGAAGCTTATAGAGGCATCTGAGCGTTATGGTAAATCCGGTTACGGAGAGCATTTAATGAAGGTGGCAGAGGGTAAATTCAAATATTAAGGAATATTAAGGAGCTTTTGTTATGAATATTATAAAGACAAACGTATTAGATCTATATATAATAGAACCAAAGGTATTTGGTGACAGCAGAGGATGGTTTCTTGAGAGCTGGTCACAGAAGGTCTTAGATGAGGCAGGACTGTGCTATAGCTTTGTACAGGATAACCATTCTTTTACAGCAAACAAGGGAGTACTTAGAGGCTTACATTTTCAAAAAGGGGACATGGCCCAAGCTAAATTAGTTCGCTGTGCTAGAGGTGCTGTACTGGATGTCTCAGTTGATATGAGGAAAGGATCTCCTACTTATATGCAATGGGAGGCAGTTGAATTGTCGGAGGACAATTATCGCCAGCTTCTTGTCCCTAGGGGCTTTCTACATGGTTTCTTGACATTGACAGACAATGTAGAATTCTTATATAAGGTAGATAATTATTATAGCAAGGAAGCAGACCGGAGCCTTCGATGGGATGACAGTGAGCTTAAGGTAGATTGGGGAATTAAGAACCCGATTCTATCTGATAAGGACAAGGGCGCTCCATACCTAAGGGATAGTGACATAGATTTTGTATATTAACTAATAAATATAATTTAGCACTAATTTATTTACAATTAATGCTAAACTATGTTATTATAGTTTTGTTGCAAAAGAAAAGATAGTTTATTACCAAAGATAATAATTTGTTTATTAATAAGTAAAGTGAAAGGAATTATAAAACTATGAAAATACTTGTAACTGGCGGTGCCGGATTTATTGGAGGGAATTTTATTCACTATATGCTGGAGCAATATCCAGAGGATCAGATAATATGCCTGGACAAGCTTACCTATGCTGGAAATATGGAAACCCTAGAGCCTGTAATGAAGAAGGATAATTTTAAGTTCGTAAAAGGAGATATAGCTGATAGAAGTTTTATATATAAATTATTTGAAGAAGAAAAGCCTGAGGTTGTAATTAATTTTGCAGCAGAATCCCATGTGGATAGATCAATTACAAATCCAGATGTATTCCTGCAGACTAATATAATCGGGACAGGTGTACTTCTTGACGCTTGTAGAATATATGGTATAGAAAGATATCATCAGGTATCTACAGATGAGGTGTACGGTGACCTGCCTCTTGACAGGCCAGATTTATTCTTTACTGAAGAGACACCCCTACATACCTCAAGCCCATATTCTGCATCCAAGGCTTCATCAGATTTGTTAGTACTGGCCTATCATCGGACCTTTAAGCCACCAGTAACCATATCCAGATGCTCCAATAATTATGGACCCTATCAATTTCCTGAGAAGCTAATACCTTTAATTATTGCAAATGCTCTTAATGATAAGGCACTTCCTGTATACGGAAAGGGTGATAATGTTAGAGACTGGCTGTATGTAATAGATCACTGCAAGGCTATTGACTTAATTGTACGAAAGGGTACAGTAGGAGAGGTCTATAATATAGGTGGTCATAATGAGAAGACCAATCTGGAGGTAGTAAAGATTATTCTAAAGGAGCTTGGCAAGAGCGAGGAATTAATCCAATTTGTAAC
>CAZMYP010000014.1:7856-34934 GCA_964570535.1 uncultured Herbinix sp. | reverse complement strand
AGCAAGGTTCCCCTGTCAGAGCTATGTAAGGAGGTCAATATATTTCCTCAGCTATTAATAAATGTAAAAGTTAAGGATAAGAAGGCTGTAGGAGAAGATGCTCTTGTTAATGAACTAATAGCAAAGCTTGAAAAGGAACTTGGCAAGGATGGCAGAATACTTGTAAGAGAAAGTGGAACTGAACCTGTTATTCGGGTTATGGCAGAAGCCAAAACTGATGAGCTATGTAAGAAAACAGTTAATGAGATTATTGAAAAGATTAAGGAACAAGGTCATATTATTAACGAGGATTAAGAAGTATTAAGAATATTAATAATTCAAGGGAAAATCAGATATGGTATTTACAGAATGATTATGTTATAATATACTAATGTCAAAATGTCTAATATGACCTATGCCTTATAGGTTACTTAACTATATATAAGGTACATATTACAAGGAGGAAGCGAAAATGAGTTTACAAGTAGAAAAATTAGAAAAAAATATGGCAAAGCTTACTATAGAGGCTACAGCAGAGGAATTTGAGAATGCCATACAGAAGGTTTATAATAAAAGCAAGGGTAAAATGAATGTACAGGGCTTTAGAAAGGGAAAGGCACCTCTAGCTATTATCGAGAGAATGTATGGAGCTGAGGTATTTTACGAGGATGCTGCTAATGAGCTTATCCCTGAGGCATATGAGAAGGCTGCACTTGAAAGCGAACTTGAGATTGTATCAAGACCTGACATAGATGTAGTGCAATTAGAAAAAGGAAAGTCATTTATATTTACAGCTTTAGTGGCAGTAAAGCCAGAGGTTACACTAGGTGAATATAAAGGTATTGAAGTAGAGAAGAAGGAAGCTACTGTAGCTGATGAAGAGGTTATGGCTAGTATAGACAAGGAACTTGAACAAAACTCCAGAATGATTACCATTGACGACAGGGCTATTCAGATGGACGACATTGCAATTATCGATTTTGAAGGCTTTGTAGATGACACTCCATTTGAAGGCGGCAAAGGTGAGAATTATTCATTAACTATTGGATCTCATTCATTTATTGATAATTTTGAAGAACAGTTGGTAGGAAAGTCTCTTGGAGAAGAGTTTGATGTAAATGTAACCTTCCCTGAGGAATACCAAGCAAAGGAATTGGCAGGGAAACCAGCTCTTTTCAAGGTTAAGATTAATGAGATTAAGGTAAAAGAGCTACCCAGCCTAGATGATGATTTTGCACAGGAAGTATCTGAATTTGATACTTTGGATGAATACAAGGAAAATATTAGGGCTACAATAAAGGAAACCAAGGAAAAGGAACTTAAGACAGCTAAGGAAAATGAAATAATTGATAAGATTATTGAAAATGCTACAATGGATATTCCTGAGCAGATGATAGAAACACAGGTTGGCCAGATGGCAGAAGATTTTGCCCAGAGAATGCAATATCAGGGCTTATCCCTTGAACAGTATTTTCAGTTTACTGGTATGGATTCCAAAAAGTTTATTGAGAGCTTAAGGCCACAAGCACTAAAGCGGATTCAAAGTCGCCTTGTTCTTGAAGCTATTGTTAAGGCTGAAGACATTAAAGTTACTGAAGAGGAACTTGAAAATGAGCTTGCAGAGATGGCTACCGCGTATAAGATGGAGATAGACAAGATAAAAGAGCTAATGGGAGATAAGGAAAAGGAACAGATGCAGATAGATATTGCTGTAGGTAAGGCTGTTGATTTTGTTACTGCTTCAGCCAAGGATGTAGACCCAACATAGAAGGATTAAAAGGAGGATATCAAGATGAGTTTAGTACCTTATGTTATAGAACAAACTAGTCGTGGAGAAAGAAGCTACGATATATTTTCAAGATTATTAAAGGAAAGAATTATATTCCTTGGTGAAGAAGTTAATGATACAACAGCAAGTTTAATTGTGGCACAATTGCTTTTCTTGGAATCTGAGGATCCAGGTAAGGATATTAACTTTTATATTAACAGCCCTGGTGGCTCCGTAACTGCAGGTATGGCAATTTATGATACTATGAATTACATTAAATGTGACATTTCTACTATTTGTATAGGTATGGCAGCAAGCATGGGAGCATTTTTACTCTCTGGAGGAACTAAAGGAAAGCGCTTTGCATTACCAAACGCTGAGGTTATGATTCATCAGCCTTCAGGTGGTGCCAGGGGACAGGCAACAGATATAAAGATAGCTGCAGATAATATAATGAGAACTAAGAAAAAGATTAATGAGATATTAGCTGCAAATACAGGCAAGCCGCTAGAAATAATTGAAGTTGATACAGAAAGAGACTTTTATATGAATGCAGAGGATGCTCAGAAATACGGTATTATCGATGGAATATTATCAAGCAGATAAGACCGAGGCATTTTGTGCGATAGAGAAAATGAGGTGAAGTGGCAATGGCAGGGAAAGTAGATGACAGAAAGCAGCTTAGGTGTTCTTTTTGTAATAAGTCGCAGGATCAGGTTAGAAAACTTATTGCCGGACCAGGGGTATATATTTGTGATGAATGCATAGAGATATGTAGTGAAATCATTGAAGAGGAATTTGATGGAAGTCAGATTCTAGATACGGATATTAATCTGTTGAAGCCGATGGAGATTAAAAGCTTCTTAGATCAGCATGTAATTGGGCAGGATGATGCAAAAAAAGTCTTGGCCGTATCCGTATACAACCATTATAAACGTGTATTGGCAGAAAAAGATCTAGATGTGGAGCTCCAAAAGAGTAACATACTAATGATCGGACCTACTGGTTCGGGAAAGACATATTTAGCTCAAACCTTAGCTAAGCTTCTAAATGTACCCTTTGCAATAGCTGATGCAACTGCATTAACAGAGGCAGGCTATGTAGGTGAGGATGTGGAGAATATCCTCTTAAAAATCATACAAGCCGCTGATTTTGATGTAGAACGTGCCCAGTATGGAATTATTTATATTGACGAAATTGATAAAATAACTAGAAAGTCTGAGAATACATCAATTACAAGAGATGTATCCGGTGAAGGCGTTCAGCAGGCATTATTAAAAATACTTGAAGGAACTGTTGCCTCTGTTCCTCCACAGGGAGGAAGAAAGCATCCCCATCAGGAATTTATACAGATTGATACAACGAATATATTGTTCATCTGTGGGGGAGCCTTTGATGGATTAGATAAAATAATTGAATCCAGAATTGGTAAGAAATCCATTGGATTTAATGCACATATCTCTGAAAAGAATAGGAACAATGTTGGGGAGCTATTCCGCCAGGTTATGCCCCTTGATATGATTAAATTTGGTCTTATACCAGAGTTTGTCGGACGTGTTCCTGTATGTGTAGCCCTTGACGCACTTGATGAAGAAGCTCTTGTTCGTATCTTGGTTGAACCTAAAAATGCCATAACAAAACAGTATAAGAAACTGTTTGAAATTGATGGTGTTGAGCTTGAGTTTGATCAGGGAGCCCTTGAGGAGATAGCCAAAAAGAGCTTTAGCAGAAAGATAGGTGCAAGAGGACTCAGGGCTATTATAGAGTCCGCTATGATGGAGACAATGTTTGAAATCCCATCAGATACAAATGTGGTAAAATGTATAATAACAAGAGACGTTGTTCTTGGTAAAGAAAAACCTCAGATAGTTTTGGCTGAAGATGGCGTGGTTAGAAAACCATCGATTAAGCGAACTACAAAGAAAAGTAAAGGTGAAATTGCTTAGTATAATATAAAATCAATGGAAGTGGGTAATTAGGCTCTCACCAGGCACTTTGCCATGTGTATGAGAACTAGTTACTCATTTTTTTAGCTTAAGACGGTCGATTTATTGGCTGTACTTGTTATTAAAGGAGGTGACTTAGATGATAATAAAAAATGTAAATTTAGAAACGGTATGCGGAATCACCAGTGATTTTCCTGAGAATGACAAACCGGAAATTGCTTTTGCAGGTAAATCCAATGTAGGTAAATCATCATTAATTAATTCCCTAATGAATCGTAAATCCTTGGCAAGAACTTCATCACAGCCAGGTAAAACCCAGACTGTTAACTATTATAATATTAATGAACTCTTATATTTTGTGGATCTTCCTGGCTATGGCTATGCAAAAACAGCTGAAGTTGTCAAGGAAAAATGGGGCAAGATGGTTGAACGGTATCTGATAAGCTCCAAGCAGCTAAAGGTTATATTTCTTTTGGTTGATATAAGACATGAGCCTTCTCAAAATGATAAGAATATGTATGAGTGGATTGTATATCATGGTCTAATACCTGTTATTATTGCAACTAAGATGGATAAGATAAAAAGAAGTCAAATTGCAAAGCATATCAAAATAGTAAAAGAGGGCATTGGAGCCGGTCCCGAGACAAAGATATTCCCCTTTTCGTCATTGACGAAGCAGGGGAAGGATGAAATCTGGCATTATATTGAAGAGGTCTGTGATTTGTCAGAGTAAATATCAATAAATTAATTTAAGAGCGATGACATAAGGTATGCGTATATATCAGAGCTCTTTTTGCTCCAATTATTGCAAATGTTGTTAGCATCCTCTTCTGTAGGAACACTAAGGGTCAGATCAATAATGTTAGAGTCTCTTTCAATTACCTTAAGTCGTACGGAGAATTCACCCTTTTTAAGCTGGATATAATCAGCAGGAGAGGAAACCTCATCCTTTAGCTCGTATTTATTTTCTGCTAGATATTTTTCGATATCCTCTTTGATGCCTGATGAAATCATATTGTCGAAGAAGAGAAGAGTCTCGTTACCGCTGTCAGTTATTAGATAAAGTGAACTGTTACGAATGGTTTTTGCCGCTATATATTCATCATCTAGCAGTTCTGAGATAGCTCTTTGAACATTGAAATAATTAGTATATTCCTTCTCTAGAATAAATGCTGTTAGCTGAGCATTGGATAAAGGAAAATCCACTCGGCTTAAAATATATAAAATCATCAATTTATATAATAAAAAAGTATCGGATGGCATTATAGCACCTCCTTATTTGTAGTGTTTTCCTTGCCATGAATCAGTTATCTTCATATTACGATGTAGTGCATTTAGTACAAGCTTTTTATTGCTACTCCAAGTAGGGGCTAATAGAATCTTTTTGGGGCCATCCCCTGTAAGTCTATGGATAATCAGCTCCATTGGAAGGTGTTCTAGACAGGTAATTACCAGTTGGATATACTCTTCCATAGATAAAAGGTTTAGATCCTCTTTAGTTATAGACATATTATTGGGTTGGCTATCATTTAAGTAAAGCAGTCCTAGGTCAGTTCCTTCAAGTATATGGAGCAGCTGAAGCTTAATTCCTTTTACAAGTCCTTGGTCTGATAAGTCTCCTATATATTCCATAGTCTTTAAGATATCATTTTTTGTTTCCTTTGGCAAGCCAAGAATTGTATGAACAATTACGGCTATGCCAATGCTTCCAAGGCATTTTATAGCTTTCTCAAAAACGTAAAGCTCATATCCTCTCCGAATTATCTTAGCTGTATCCTCATGGATTGTTTGAAGGCCCAGCTCTATCCAAACAGGTTTCTTAGAATTAAGCTTCTCAAGTAGGGATAACACTTCATCGCTTAGACAGTCAGGCCTAGTGGCAATTGAAAGTATGGCTATATCTGGATGTTCAATAGCCTCTGTAAAGATTTTTTCGAGATAAGCAACAGGTGCATGTGTATTAGTATAGGCTTGAAAATAAGCAATATATTGTATGTTTTCTTTGGAAGAGATTTTGTTATTAACTAATTTTTTGGCTTCCATAATCTGATCAGAAATAGATAGGGTGGCATCAGTGCTAAAGTCGCCCGAACCTCCCTTGCTACAAAAAACACAACCTTTAGTGTCTATTATTCCATCTCGGTTTGGACAGGTCATACCACCATTTAGGGAGAGCTTATATAATTTTTTACCAAAGGTTTTTTTGAGCTCATAATCCAAGGAGTGATATCTTTTGTCACCCCATAAGCATTTGTTACTAATATTATTTGACATAATTTGTTCCTGACTATTATTGCTTTTTAATTTGTTCCATAACGGATTTGCTTACCACGTCACAAAGTCTAGGATCAAATGCTTCAGGTAAGATAAATTCATCATTTAGCTGTGAAGCAGAGACCAATTCTGAGATAGCTTTTGCAGCAGCTAATTTCATATCCTCTGTTATTTGTCTGGCCCGTCCTTCTAAGGCCCCTTTGAAGATACCTGGAAATACCAATACATTGTTAACCTGGTTGGGAAAATCTGAACGACCAGTTGCCACGATTCTGGCACCAGCTTTTTTGGCCTTATCAGGCAGGATTTCAGGATCTGGATTAGCCATAGCAAATACAATTGCATCTCTATTCATGGAAGATACCATCTCTTCGGTTACTATATTTGGAGCAGATACACCTATAAAAATGTCGGCACCAGTAATTGCATCCTTTAAAGAACCCTGTCTATTATTTAGATTTGTTATACGTAGCATATACTTTTGCATAGGATTAGGATTGGGATATTCTGAGGAGAGTATACCATTAATATCACAAATCGTCAGATGCTTAAAGCCATAGGAATATAGGAGTTTGGTTATGGCTATACCGGCTGAACCAGCACCACTTACAACCACCTTAACATCTTCCTTCTTCTTATTGACAAGCTTTAAGCTATTAATAAGTCCTGCGAGTACAACTATTGCTGTACCATGCTGGTCATCGTGGAATACTGGTATATCTAGGAGCTCCTTTAAACGTTCCTCTATATAAAAGCATCTAGGAGCTGAGATGTCCTCCAAGTTTATTCCCCCAAAAGCAGGGGCTATTGCTAGAACAGTACGAATAATTTCATCCTCATCTTGAGTGTCTAGACAGATGGGTATAGCATTTATCCCTCCAAATTCTTTAAAAAGTACGGCCTTTCCTTCCATGACAGGCAGAGCACCGTAAGGTCCGATATTACCAAGACCAAGCACAGCACTACCATCGGAAACAACTGCTATTGTATTGGCCTTTATAGTATAGCGATAGCATGCCTCAGGATCTTCGGCAATAACCTTGCAGGGAGCAGCAACTCCCGGTGTATAGGCATAGGAAAGATCCTCTCTACTATTTACCTTACACTTTGATACAATGTCAAGCTTTCCATTCCATTGCTCATGAAGCTCTAGTGATTTTTCGTTGACATTCATATTTTTTCACCTCGAAATTTGATTATAGTAATCATAGCACCGGAAGATTCTGAAAGCAAGAAGTATATAAAATTATGAATTTGAAAATATTTTACTTTCCATGTGAAAAGGTGTATAATGAAACAAGCGTAAATATTGATAAGCATAAATAAGGATAATCATAAAATAACGGTCCTTCGTATATTTTCTATTTCAAATCTACCCTATATTCCAATTCGGATTAGAATCCAACAAAAACCAAAGGAGCTGAACATATGGAAAGTCTATATAATTCTATGACTCTTGTTAAATTAAGAGAACATGCTAAAGAAAAGGGAATGAAGAACATAGCTTCGTTAAAGAAAAGTGAGTTAATTGAGGCATTAAGTAAATATGACTTAAATGAAAGTAATATGGAACAAAGGAATAAGGTGCAAAGTGATAAGGAACAAAGTAATACGGAACATAGTAATAAAGTGCACAGTAATAAAGAGGTAGTTCCCCATGCTCCTAAGGAGGAAAAGAGTCATACTGGACATTCAGAGATGGAGCAGTTAGATAGTGGAGAAACTAAGGAAGGGATTTTAGAGGTATTACCTGATGGATATGGATTTATAAGATGCGATAATTATCTTCCTGGTGAAAATGATGTCTATGTATCTCCTGCTCAAATAAGAAGATTTAATCTGAAAACAGGCGACATTGTTATGGGTAACACTAGAGTCAGAAGCCAGAATGAGAAGTTTTCAGCACTATTATATATCAAGGGTGTTAACGGCTTTCATCCTAATGAAGCTCAAAAGCGTCCCAGGTTTGAAGACCTAACACCTATATTTCCAAATGAAAGAATACGCTTGGAGACTCCAGGGGCAGGTGTTTCTATGAGAATGGTTGATTTGATTTCGCCTATTGGCAAGGGACAAAGGGGAATGATTGTATCTCAACCGAAGACTGGTAAAACAACACTCCTAAAGCAGATGGCAAAAGCTGTCACAAAAAATCATCAGGATATGAAGCTACTTATACTTTTGATAGATGAAAGACCTGAGGAAGTAACAGATATTAAGGAATCTATAGAGGGTAGGAACGTTGAAGTAATTTATTCGACCTTTGATGAGCTTCCTGATAACCACAAGCGGGTATCAGAGATGGTTATTGAAAGAGCAAAACGCCTGGTAGAACATAAAAAAGATGTTGTTATATTATTAGATAGTATTACAAGATTGGCCAGAGCTTACAATCTAACAGTTCAGCCCAGTGGTAGAACCTTATCCGGTGGTCTGGATCCAGCGGCACTATATATGCCAAAGAAATTTTTTGGAGCTGCTAGGAACATGAGAGAAGGGGGCAGCCTAACTATTCTGGCGACGGCCCTAGTTGATACAGGTAGTCGCATGGATGATGTGGTATTTGAAGAATTTAAGGGAACCGGTAATATGGAGCTGGTTCTGGATCGAAGCTTATCCGAAAAACGAATTTTCCCTGCTATTGATTTGCCAAAATCAAGTACTAGGCGTGAGGATCTACTACTTACTCAATCGGAGCTAGAAGCGACCTTCCTTATGCGTAAAGCATTAAATGGAATGAGGTCAGAAGAAGCTTTAGAAAGAATTATTGATATGTTCTTAAGGACAAAATCTAATAATGAATTTATAGAGATAATCAAAAAGACCAAAATTGTCTTTTAGGTATTGCAATGAGAAAATAGCTATGTTATAATTAGTAAGCTGTTTATTAATTGGAATATTGATATATATACCAATATATTTAGATTTAGTAGCGAAGAGGTGAAATCATGAAGACAGAAATCCATCCCAAATATTTTGCGACAAAAGTAGCATGCAACTGTGGGAATGAGTTTGTTACCGGATCAACAAAGGAAGACATACGTGTTGAGATATGTTCAAAATGCCATTCTTTCTATACCGGTCAGCAAAAAACTGCTGCAGCCCGTGGAGCGATAGATAAGTTTAATCGCAGATATGGTATTAACCAGGACAACAATTAGAGCGTTTTATAGAGCATTAAAAATTGGGTTGAGGTGTACTTCCTCAGCCTATTTTTAACATTCGCCATAAGGGGAAATAATTAGAACCAAGACCGATTAATTTTAATCATTTAATAAGAAAGGCTCGGGATAAAGATGAAACCATCAGGTATTGGGGGAATGGCTGTAATTGAAGGCGTTATGATGAAGAATAAGGATGAATACGCCATATCAGTCCGTAAACCAAACAATGAAATTGTTGTTGAGAAGAAAAAACATAAGAATTTTTCAGATAAGGTGAAATTATTTAGACTGCCGATTTTTAGAGGTATATTAGCATTTATTGATTCGATGGTAATAGGTATTAAGGTATTGAATTTTTCATCAAGCTTTTTTGAAGAAGAGGATGAAAAGGAAAAGAAGGAAGTATCGGAGAAAACCAATGCATTACTCATGGTGTTGGCAGTATTAGCCTCTCTTGGAATCTCTGTATTTTTATTTATGGTACTACCAGTATTAATATCTAATATATTTGTAAAATGGACAGAAAGTGTTTTTCTATTATCTCTATTTGAGGGTATTTTAAGATTAGTGATCTTTATTGGTTATGTTCTGGCTGCATCTCAGATGAAAGAAATAAAAAGAGTGTTTATGTATCATGGTGCAGAACATAAGACAATTAACTGTCTTGAGAATGGTTTCGAGCTTACAGTAGAAAATGTTAAGTGGCAATCAAAGGCACATAAGCGTTGTGGCACCAGCTTTATGCTTCTAGTTATGCTGATTAGCTTGGTCTTCTTTATGGTTCTTAGGCCTCCAACTTTGACCTTAAGAATTCTGTCGAGAGTCTTATTAGTACCTGCAATTGCGGGAATATCATATGAATTTATTCGCCTTGCAGGAAAAAGCGAAAACAAGATAGTTGCCATCTTAAGCCAGCCCGGATTGTGGATGCAGGCCTTGACAACTAAGGAACCTGATGAAGGCATGATAGAGGTTGCAATTAGTTCGGTTGATGCAGTATTTGACTGGAAGGGCTTTCTTGAAAAGGATGAGACGGTAGCTAGTAAAGAACAATCAGCCAAGAAAAATAAATCGGACAAGTATGATAAATCAAGTGCTGTTAAAACTGATGTTAAGAATGATTCTAAGGTTAAGAAGAACTCGGGGAAATTGGACCAAGATCCTCCTAAGGAAGTAATTAAGAAGTCTGAAGCTAAAAAATCTGAAGCTAAGAAGCCTGAAGCTAAAAAGCCAGAGGATAAGAAATCCGAAGCTAAGAAGTCAGAAGCTAAGAAGCCAGAGGATAAGAAATCTGAAGCTAAGAAGTCTGAGGATAAGAAATCTGAGGATAAGAAATCTGAGGATAAGAAGTCAGAAGCTAAGAAGATAGAAGCTAAGAAGATAGAAGCTGATAAACAAGACTTAGATATACTTAATGAAGATAATGATGATAAAAAGCTGAATAAAAATATAAAGAAGAACGATGTAAAGAGGGAATATGCTGCTACATCTGAAATTAAAATAAAAAGTTCATATGATAATTATGAGGAAGATGATGAGATATTAAGGGCTCTTGATAAGTACCTTGATTTCAATGACGATAATTAGTTGATTTAAACCGGAGGGCATTGAGTTAATGAGCACTTATAGGGATTTATTGCAGGCCGCATGTGAACATCTTGAAAAACATGGGATAGCAGATGCTGAAATGGATGCATGGTTTCTGCTTGCCCATGTTTTTGGAATAAACAGAGTAGATTATTTGCTAGATGGACAAAAGGAACTTCAGAAGGATAAGACCCTAGAATACATGGAGCTAGTAAGAAAAAGGGCTTCACACATTCCCCTTCAACACCTTACTGGGACACAGGAATTTATGGGACTTGAGTTTGAGGTTAATGAGCATGTTCTTATCCCCAGGCAGGACACAGAGATTCTTGTTGAAGAGGTCCTAAGGGTATCTGAAGATAAATCTGTGCTTGATTTATGTACTGGGTCAGGATGTATATTAATATCTCTTGCCAGATTAGGGAGAATAAAATCAGGGGTTGGAATTGACATATCCGATAATGCATTACTGGTGGCTGGAAGAAATGCCAAAAAGTTAAATGCAGAAGTAACCTTGATTAACAGTGATTTATATAAGAATGTCGGTGGTAAATATGATATTATAGTTTCTAATCCGCCCTATATAAAAACAACAGACCTAGTGTCTCTAATGCCTGAGGTGCGAGATCATGAGCCAAGACCGGCACTTGAAGGGGGAAGGGACGGGTTAACCTTTTACAGAAGGATTATTAAGGACCTGGATAGGTTCCTAAATCCAGGAGGCTATGTTTTTTTTGAGATAGGCTATGACCAAGGTGAAGCCGTTAAGAAAATGCTTCAGTTGGCTGGATTTATAGATGTATGTATTAAGAAGGATTTTAGTGGTCATGACAGAGTTGTCTACGGACAAAGGCCATTTTTATAGAATAATGGAGGAATGCTTAATGTTTGATCGTTTAGAGGATATTATAATTAGATTTAAGGAAATTGAAGAAGAGCTATTAAATCCTGGTGTTGTCAATGATCAGAAGCGCTATAGGAATCTTATGAAGGAGCAATCTAATCTTTCTGAGATTGTTGAAAAATATTTGGAATATAAGGAAAATCAAAAAATCATGAACGATAGTCTTACGATGTTGGATGAAGAAAGTGATGAAGATATCCGTGAGCTTGCCAGAGAAGAACTAAATGAGTGTAAACACAAAATTACTGTGATTGAAGAAGAACTTAAGATTTTGCTGCTACCCAAGGACCTTAATGATGATAAGAATGTTATAGTTGAAATCAGGGGAGGGGCCGGAGGCGATGAGGCGGCACTATTTGCAGCCGAATTATATCGTATGTATGTTATGTACGCTGAAAGAAACCGATGGAAGATTGATATGATGAATCTCAATGAAAACGGCATTGGCGGATTTAAAGAGGTTATATTTATGATAAACGGTAAAGGAGCTTATTCTAAGCTTAAGTATGAGAGCGGGGTTCATCGTGTTCAAAGGGTTCCGGTTACAGAATCCGGTGGAAGAATTCATACATCTACATCAACCGTAGCTATAATGCCTGAAGCAGATGAGGTGGATGTATACCTTGATATGTCAGAATGTAAATTTGACGTATTTAGATCCTCTGGTAACGGTGGACAAAGCGTTAATACTACAGACTCGGCAGTTAGATTAACTCATATACCTACAGGAATTATTATATCATGCCAGGATGAAAAATCTCAATTAAAGAATAAGGATAAAGCGATTAAGATATTGCGTTCTCGTCTTTATGAATTGGAGATGGAGAAGGCGCAAAGTGCTGAGGCAGAGTCAAGAAAGAGTCAGATTGGAACTGGAGATCGTTCGGAAAAGATTCGGACCTATAATTTTCCCCAAGGACGAGTGACAGATCATAGAATTAAGCTGACCCTACATCAACTAGAGGCTGTATTAAATGGTGATCTGGATGAGATTATTAATAGCTTGATTGCGGCTGACCAGGCGGCCAAGCTTAGTAAAATACAAGAGGACTAATAATATGAATTTACCTACGGCTATTAGTAGTTCAAGTAATCCTCAGATTAAGAAATTATCCCTGTTACAAAAGAAGGCAAAGGCAAGAAAAGAACAGGGTTTATTTGTGGTGGAAGGCATTAAAATGTTAGTTGAAGCTAAGGATGCGGGTCTCTTAGTAAAGGCCTATATGTCTGAAAGCTTTTATCAGGACATGACAAATAAAACGGATTTTCCCATAGACCTTGAGTATGAGCTAGTGACAGATCCTATCTTTAAACAGGTAACCGATACCATGACACCCCAAGGAATTTTGGGAATTGTAAAAGTTCCAATATATACATTGGAGCAATTGCAAGGCAAAGCCGATGATTTCTTTCTTATATTGGAAGACATAAGAGACCCAGGCAATTTAGGAACCATAATACGTACTGCGGAGGGAGCAGGAGTTACAGGAATTATTATGAACAGCTCCTGCGCTGATATATTGCAACCCAAGGTAGTAAGATCCACAATGGGTTCTATCTACCGGGTGCCCTTTTATGAGGTAAAGGATTTTATTGGAGTACTTACTAAGTTAAAGGATCAGGGCTATAAGCTATATGCCGCACATTTATCAGGGGTATCTTATGATACTAAGGACAACTTTTTAGGTAGATGTGGACTGCTTATAGGTAATGAGGCCAATGGTTTGTCAGAGGAAGCCAGTGGTTTAGCGGACAGATTAATTAAGATACCTATGTCAGGTCAGGTAGAATCCTTAAATGCAGCCATAGCTGCTGCTATTTTAATGTATGAGGCAGCAAGACAAAGAAGATCAACTTCAGATTGATGTATAATATAGGATAAGTTAAAATTTAATTAAAAATGTACTTATGCTATTGTATAATACTTGATTATTATATATTATAGAAGTATAAGGAAGGGAAAGGAAAGGGGGAGAACTCGGATGACGAATTCAATAGCATGGCTTATACTTCTAGCGGTTTTGATATTGGTTGAGATAATAACCCTTGGACTTACAACGATTTGGTTTGCTGGTGGCGCAGTTGTTGCATTTATTGTATCATTATTTTATGATAATTTACCTTTAGAAATTATATTATTTGTTGTGGTATCCTTGGTTTTATTATTTTTTACTAGACCGATTGTTAAGAAATATTTTAATTCCACACGAGTAAAAACTAATTATGAATTAGTAATTGGTAAGGAAGCATTAGTAACTACCACAATTAATAATATTATTGCAAGCGGAATGGCCACAGTTAACGGACTTGAATGGACTGCTAGATCAGTAAATGGTGATGTAATAGAAAAGGGATCAAAGGTAATTGTAGAGAGTATATCGGGAGTTAAATTAATGGTTAGCGAAAAAAAGGAGGGGTAAGTAATGCCTACACAAGCAATTATTGTTATTTTTGTTATTTTAGTTTTAATTATCCTATCATCATGTATAAGAATTGTACCTCAAGCCCATGCAGTTATTCTAGAGCGTTTGGGTGGTTACCAAGGAACATGGGAGGTAGGGCTACACATTAAGTGGCCTTTAATTGATAAAATAGCTAAAAGGGTAGTCCTAAAGGAACAAGTAGCAGACTTTCCACCACAGCCTGTTATTACCAAGGATAATGTTACAATGAAGATAGATACAGTGGTGTTCTTTCAGATTACAGATCCTAAGCTTTACACATACGGAGTAGAGAATCCCTTATTGGCTATCGAGAACCTAACATCAACTACCTTAAGAAATATTATTGGTGATTTAGAGCTGGATGAAACCTTGACTTCTAGAGAGCTTATTAATACAAGGATGAGGACGATTCTAGATGAAGCTACAGATCCTTGGGGAATCAAGGTGACTCGTTTAGAACTTAAGAATATACTTCCTCCTGCAGCTATTCAGGATGCAATGGAGAAGCAGATGAAGGCAGAGAGAGAACGTAGGGAGTCTATCCTTATAGCAGAAGGTCAAAAAAGATCAGCCATTCTGGTTTCTGAAGGAAAAAAAGAATCAGCTATTCTTGATGCACAGGGTGAAAAGGAATCAGCTATTCTTCGTGCTGAGGCTAAGAGAGAAGCTATGATTAAGGAAGCAGAAGGTGAGGCTGAGGCAATCATGGCAGTTAAAAGGGCACAGGCCGAAGGAATTAAATTCCTTAAGGATGCAGATCCAACTCCGGCTGTACTACAGTTAAGAAGTATGGATGCTTTTGAAAAAGCTGCAGACGGTAAGGCTACTAAAATTATTATTCCTTCTGAGATACAAGCAGTCGCAGGACTGGCAAAATCCTTAGTAGAAATTACAAAAGCTGAATAGTACACAGATTTAAGGTTTATGAATTGTGGGTGCTTAATTTATGATAAATCATACTTGAAGCACCCATTTACTGACAGTAATAATATTATTAGTCATATAACAATTATTATCTTATTAGGAGAGAGTCGTGAAGCGTATTAAAGAATTGATATTATCACCATATTTTATATCAGCCTTATTTGCAATTAAGATGATGATTTATTATGCCCTGATTGATGTGGATCAGATGTGGCTTATTATGATTGCAATCAGCATGGCTGTATGGGTAATCATACTGATATTTTTTGGCAGATGTGGATTAAAGAGGAAGAGAAGTATATTTCTTGTGGTATATAGCTTGTTAAGTCTTCTTATGTTTGCCGATACAATGTATTTTAATTATTACAATCAGACTGTATCAATTAGGCAGCTTTGGCAGGCAAAGGCTGTGACAGCAGTACCTGATAGTTTTATTGCTACGCTTATTCCGACCAGCTTCTTATTATTTGTGGACATTCCATTTGTATACTATTACTTTAGAGGATATTCCAAAAAGTTTAGTGATATGAAGCCTGCTATCCATACAGAGCTAAAGATAGCATTTTATATTCTTACAATATTTCTATTTACTTTGATTGTTAATCCATTTAGTTCCCCAGCAATAGCAAAGGTTAAGACCATGGAGTTTTTTACAAGTCACGTGGGAGACATCTATGAGACTATATCATACAACCTTACAAAGAGTGAAATGGATAAGACTGAGATACTTGAGGTAATTGAAGAAAATACACATGAACCTGCTCAACCAAAGTATTACCAAATAGGCAAGGGAAAGAATCTTTTAGTTATTCAACTTGAAGCCTTCCAGGACTTTGTGATAAATGCTAGCTACAATGGACAGGAGCTAACCCCAAATTTAAATAGATTAATTGAAAATAACACCCTATATTATGATCAATACTATACTAATACAGGAAAAGGAAACACGGCTGATGCTGAATTTTCTACTATGAACAGCTTGTATCCATTAATTGAGGGGGAGGCCTATAGATTATACGAGGATAATACCTTTAATGGATTGCCTTGGCTTATGAGAGATGAGGGATATAGGGCTTTTGCAGTACATGGATATGAAGGGGAGTTTTGGAATAGAGAGGCTGCATATCCTTATCAAGGCTTTGAGGACTTTATTAGTATGGAAGATTTGAATCAGGAAGAAATTATTGGACTTGGTATATCTGATAAGTCAATGTTTAAACAGCTGGTTCCTATATTGAAAGAGCATGATGACCCATTCTTTTCTTTTGTTATTACCTTAACCAACCATCATCCATATATTCTTGAGGAAGAGTATCATTCCTTAGAGATACTGGAGGAGGACCTTGATACAAAGTTTGGTGACTATCTGCAAACTGTCCGTTATACTGATGAAGCAATCGGTCAGTTTATAGAAGACCTTAAGGCGGCTGGTTTATATGATAATACAGTAATTGCACTTTATGGAGATCATCAAGGTTTAAACTGTGGAATGGAAGATGTGAATGAAAGCGTTAGTAATTATATTGGTAGAAAATATGACTATGATGAGATGTTAAATGTACCAATGTTAATACATGTGCCTCAAAGTGGTATAAAGGAAACCATATCAACTACAGGAGGTCAGATTGACTTCTTACCTACCATAGCTAATATAATGGGAATTCCTCTTTCTGACACCTTATACCTAGGACAAGATCTTACCAATGGAACGGAAGGGTTTGTAGCATTTACCACATATCTATTTGAAGGATCCTTTGCAAATAATGATATAATATTCCAGATATCCAGAGAAAGCGTATTTGAAAATAGTCGAGCATGGCTAATTGGAAAGAATGAAGAGGTTGATGTCCTTCCTTATAAGGAGGAGTATGAAAAGGCTATTTTGCTTAAGAAAACCTCCAAGGAAATCTTGGAACAGGATTTGATCTTGAATTTAACAAATCATGAATAAATATATAATTTGTCCAAGTAAGCTAAAATATATAGCTACTTGGACATATTTGTCTTGACAAGAGCTTAAAATTAGAATAATGTATAAATACACATATTTATGTTATAAATATAAGCAAAATGTATTGGAGGAGTAGGTATGAATTTAAAGGGACGGAGCTTTTTGACATTGAAGGATTATAGTCAGGGTGAGATTGAATATTTACTTAACCTAGCTGAGGAGTTAAAGGATAAGAAAAGAAAAGGCATTCTAGGAGAGAGTCTAAAGGGGAAAAATATAGCTCTTATATTCGAAAAGCCATCTACAAGAACCAGATGTTCATTTACTATAGGATGTATCGATGAGGGTGGACATCCTGAGTATTTAGGAAGGGAAGATATTCAGCTGGGACATAAGGAAAGCATAGAAGACACAGCCAGAGTATTAGGTAGAATGTTTGATGGAATTCAATTCCGTGGCTTCTCTCATGAAAGTGTAGAAAAATTATCAAAATATAGCGGAGTTCCAGTATGGAATGGTTTGACCGATAGCTATCATCCGACACAAATTCTAGCCGATTTCTTGACATTAAAAGAGCAGTTTGGTAAGCTAAAGGGGTTAAAATTAGTGTATGCTGGTGATGGACGTAACAATATGGCTAATAGTCTTTTGATAGGAGCTTCCAAGATGGGAATTAATATGACTATCTTATCCCCTAAAAACCTATGGCCTAATCAGGAGCTTATTAATCTCTGTAACGATTATGCCAAGGAATCAGGCAGCCTAATAGAGATAACTGATAGTATAGAAGGAGTAGAGGGAGCAGATGCAATATATACTGATGTCTGGTGCTCCATGGGTGAAGAGGATTTAGCAGCAGAGCGTATTAAGCTATTAAAGCCGTTTCAGGTCAATGATGAATTGCTTGCTAAGACTGGTAAAGCCCATACAATTGTCTTACATTGCCTTCCTGCAGTCAAAGGAAATGAAGTGACCTATGAAGTATTTGAAAGGTTTAGTACTCTTATATTTGACCAGGCAGAGAATCGCATGCATACTATAAAAGCTATTATGGTAGCCACCCTAGGAGAATAATAGGATTTGCCCCATAAGGCTTATGGTTCAATTAATATAAAAAGGAGTTATTTATATGTATCAGGACAGAGTAGCCTTGTGTGTCAGCAATTCCTATCTTAAGAAATTTTATATAAATGAGGATTTTAACGCACTTCCTGAGCAGATAAGGCAGGAACTGCAAATAATGTGTGTTTTATTTACAGAGGATGTGGGTGGTATTTTATCCCTAGAGTATGATGAAGACGGAACCTTGCTTCTGAAGGTAGATGTAGAGGAAGGGGACTATTATTACGATGAAATCGGAAGTGCTCTTAAGATAAAGGAAATCCAAAGAACTAAAAAGGATCTTTTAAAGGCCCTTGAGGTATATTATAGGGTGTTTTTCCTTAATGAGGATGGATCAAAATATTTATAGCTCTTAACATTAAGAAAGGCGGTTATTTACATGGTTTTTGTAATAGATGTTGGTAATACAAACATTACTATGGGTATTTTTGAAGGAAATGAAATCAAGGCGAAATTCCGTCTTACGACACAAATCAACAGAACATCAGATGAATATGGGCTGTTTTTAGCTGATCTAATTAATTTAAAAGGAATAAATAAAGAGGATATTAAGACCGTAGTTATGTCTTCTGTAGTACCAAGAGTAATGTATTCCCTTACATCGGGAATTAGAAAATATATAGGCCTAATTCCAATAAATATTGGAGTAGGAATTAAGACAGGAATAAAGATTCCCATACCAAATCCCAAAGAGGTGGGAGCTGATAGGGTAGCAGATGCAGTTGGTGCTTATGAGATATATGGAGGTCCTGTTCTTGTGGCTGATTTTGGAACGGCTAACAAATATGATCTTATTACAGAGGATGGTTCACTTATAGCGGCAGTTACTAGTCCTGGATTAAAAATGTCTGCCAATGCCATGTGGTCAGGAACAGCTAAGCTTCCAGAGGTGGAGATTGCAATTCCTGATACTATTTTAGCGAAGGATACTGTCACTAGTATGCAGGCAGGACTTGTCTTTGGATGTATTGGACAGACAGAGTATATTATAAAGAGAATGCTAGAGGAAGCTGGCATATCAAAGTGTACAGTGGTAGCTACTGGCGGCCTGGGAAGAATTATTGCCAATAATACAGATTCAATTGATATATATGACCCAAATTTACTACTCAAGGGGTTAAAGATAATTGCTGATAAAAATGTTAATTTTTAATAACCAGTTAGGAGTAGGTATGGGTTTTAATATAGGTAATATTGAGATAAAGGGAAATCTATGTTTGGGTCCAATGGCGGGGGTAACTGACCTGCCATTTCGTTTATTATGTAAGGAAAAGGGCGTGGATTTAGTATATACAGAGATGGTTAGTGCCAAAGGGATTAAGTATAATAATAAAAATACAAATGACCTTTTAGAAATAAACAGTAACGAACATCCTATAGCTATACAGCTGTTTGGGTCTGATCCAGATATTATGGCAGATACAGCAAAGAGAATAGAGCATTTGAATTTTGATATTTTAGATATAAACATGGGATGTCCTGTGCCAAAAGTAGTTAATAATGGTGAGGGATCTGCATTAATGGCTAATCCCAATCTAGTGGGAGAGATAGTGAACAAGGTATCAAAAGCAATTAGTAAGCCTGTGTCCGTAAAGATTAGAAAGGGATTTACGCAGAACAATGTTAATGCTGTAGAGATCGGTAGAATTGCTGAGCAGAATGGTGCAGCTGCTATAGCAGTTCATGGTAGAACTAGAGAGCAGTATTATAGCGGTGAGGCTGATTGGGAGATTATAAGATTTGTAAAGGAAGCGGTATCTATTCCCGTAATTGGAAGCGGTGACATTATAACTCCTCAGGATGCCGAAAGGATGCTAGTAGAGACTGGCTGTGACGGTATTATGATTGCTAGGGGTTCAAGGGGAAATCCTTGGATATTCGAGCAGATTAAAGCTTATCTTAATACTGGTATTATTAAACCAAAGCCTGAATTTGAAGAGGTAATGGAGATGGTAATCCGCCATGCTAGGTTAGCTATTGAATTTAAAGGTGAATATATTGGAATTAGAGAAATGAGAAAGCATGTTGGATGGTATATATACGGTTATCCAGGATCAGCAAGATTTCGAAATAAAATAAATGAGATAGAAAGAGTTATGGATCTAGAAGTCTTACTTCAGGAGTATTATAGCATGTTAAAATAACCAAACTTTTTTGTAATATAGTAATTTTTTTATGAGAATAACCAAAGTTTAAACTTTTTTATAAAAAAGAATTGATTTTTTGCAGAATTAGAGTATAGTATACTTACTAGAAAGACAAGTGTATGTCGTAGGAGAACAAGGTTGGAGGAATTGATATGGAAAAATTAAGAGTAGGTATCTTAGGTGGTACTGGAATGGTAGGTCAAAGGTTTATATCCTTATTGGAGAATCATCCATGGTTTGAGGTAGTTACTGTAGCTGCAAGCCCAAGAAGTGCTGGTAAGACATATGAAGAGGCAGTGGGTGGAAGATGGAAGATGACTACAGATATGCCTGATAATGTGAAGAGCTTAGTTGTAAGGGATGTTAATGATATTGATAAGGTGACCTCAGAGGTTGATTTTGTATTTAGTGCGGTTGATATGACAAAGGATGAGATAAAGGCAATCGAAGAGGCATATGCAAAAGCAGGTACTCCAGTAGTATCTAATAATAGTGCCCATAGATGGACCCCTGATGTGCCAATGGTAGTACCGGAGATGAATCCCGAGCATTTAGCAGTAATTGAGTCACAACAAAAGCGTCTTGGAACTGACAGGGGCTTTATTGTGGTAAAGCCAAATTGTTCTATACAAAGCTATGCTCCTGCATTACATGCCCTTAGAGAGTATAAGCCTAAGGTTGTAGTTGCTACAACCTACCAAGCAATATCTGGAGCAGGAAAGAATTTTAGTGATTGGCCTGAGATGATAGACAATGTAATTCCCTATATTGGCGGAGAAGAAGAAAAGAGTGAACAGGAGCCCTTAAGATTATGGGGAAGTATTGAGGATGGAAAGATAGTAAAGGCAGAAGAGCCAATTATTACTACCCAGTGCATACGTGTTCCAGTATTGGATGGACATACTGCAGCTGTATTTGTAAGCTTTGAGATAAAGCCCACTAAGGAAGAGATTATTAAAGCATGGAATGGATTTAAGGGAGAACCTCAGGAGCTTCAGCTTCCCAGTGCACCAAAGCAGTTTATAAAATACTTTGAAGAGGATAACCGCCCTCAGGTTAAGCTTGACAAGGACTATGAAAATGGCATGGGAGTGACACTAGGAAGACTTCGTGAGGATACTGTATATGACTACAAGTTTGTTGGATTATCCCATAATACAATTCGTGGTGCTGCAGGTGGTGCGGTACTTACTGCAGAATTATTAAAGGCTAAAGGATATATTAGGAAGAAATAGCTTAAAATTATATATAAAAAACAGCATAGTAATATTTATAAAAAAATCCAGTGTCAAGAAAGAAAACATCTTGATACTGGATTTTTGTTAATATAAGAGCGGCTCGCAAAGCATGACACCCGTTGTTTAATCTATCATTCACTGTAAAGATATCTAATGAAACGCACAGCATTTTCTTTATTCGTAGAATTAGCAACTATCCCCATAATAACTGGATCCTCATCGGTGGGTAAAGAGTGATTCTTATATAGTTTAGTTTGATCCAAATAAATACCATAGGCTGCTACCTTTGGGTTATCATCTGTGCCAGACAGATAAAATTGGTCTGTTAGTGTACTATATAAATCCGTAGGTAGGTGGTCAGATAAGGGAACAAAGAAATCACTGTTGACGTAATCAGAGAACTCGGATAGAGGAGCTATGATTATGTCTATATCAGTTGATACCACATATGCAGTTAGAGCTTGACGCATATTAACCTCATAATCAGGGGCACCATTAAAGTAAAAGCTGTAATTAAGCTTAGCATTCTCCGAAGTAGTATCAAGCTCAAGATACTCTGTAATCTTTACCTGATAATCATCCCATATCTGTGGTTCAACAGTATTATTAATAATTGCTGTATAAAGTTTAGTATCTATCTTTGGTTTTGTGAAGGTGTATATAGAATAAATGATAACTAGAATAATGACTATTGATATAAGTGCGTGATACTTGTAATAATCCCAAAGATAAGCAATTTTTTTGCTCCAAGGTAAATCTTTGAGCTTTTCTTTATCTGTTTGATTATTATTTAGACTATATATTGTAGCATCATCACCCAGTCGTGTTTTCTTAAACATAACATCCTCCAAATTGCAGTATTTATTATTAATGTTAAGACATCATACCTTAACATATCTTAAGTAAGATATAATAGGAATATTCATAGTTTAACATATGCATATAGATAAAAAAAGAAAAACCTTATTAAAATTATATGAAATAAATTATAATAGTTCGAGGGCTGAGTTAGATATCATTCTAACTCAGCCCCCACAAAAGTGTGTATAAGTTTCTAAAGCTTAGCTTTAATTAATACATATCAGGAAGAAAATCTCCCATTAAATTATTAATATCAATACCAAGTTTGTCATAAAGAGTTGAAGTAAACTTATCTACATCAATCGTTTCTAAATAGCTTTCTACTTCTGAAAAGTCATAGTAATCGGCATTTGAACCAGGTGCAGGGCATTTGAAATCCTTAAGGTACTTAGTAGAAGCTTTTAAGGTTACAAGAGAAGAACTACCCATATTGACTTGTAATGTGGAAAGCTGAGCATTATCTTTAACATCATATTCTAAGAAGACTTCAATTCCCATCATCAATATTGAAGATAGAGTAAATTTGCCATAAGTAAACATATGATCACCCTTCATAGCAACCTTAGCATCCTCATAAGCAATTTTGAAGTTAACAGGGTCGCTAAAAGCCATAGTAACATTAAAGTTTGCTGCTCCTGTATAAGCACCATTTTTAATGGTATGGCTGCCGGTGACATTAATACCTTCCGAAGATACTTGATCTTTTATGATTAACTCATAAGCACCCTTGTTCTTCTTCTCTACATTATAATAACTAATAGTAGGAGGAACATCCTCAGTCATAATATCAATCTCGGTACCAATAATACTGCCATCATTTCCTACAAATAGCTTTATATCAATGTAATCATTTGGATTATCTGCCTCTGTAATCATCATTTTTACATATTGTAGAGCCATATCTATAGACGTAACATATTCCTCTTTGGATACATCAGCCATAGGTAATATTTCTTTAATAATATAATTGTCTTTTTTTGCTTCCTCTAATATCCTAGTTAAAATATCAACTATAGTCTCTGGGCGAATTTTAAATGTGAGAACGTTGGTTTTTACAGTTATGTCTCCAACTGTAAGGGATTTACCCTTAGCCAGCTTTACTTCTTTAATCTCATCTGTAATGTAGGAGGAGTAGCGCTTCAAGAAATCTCCTGTTTTATTAGATGAAAGAAGGTCTAGGATTTCGTTATATTTAGCAGTATCAAAAGCTTCAGCATCTCCAAATTCACTCATATCAAGGGATTGCCTTAAGTAAGCAGGACTTAATTCTGGAAACTGAACCAGCAATTCCTGAGTGGCATAATCCATAAAAATATCTGCGGTAAGAAGATTAACATCATTAAGTTTAACACCAATCGTATCATACATCTTTTTGTCATTATTAGCGAAAATCATATCAAAACCAATGGAATCTAGAGACATACCAAGTTCATCTTCAAGATCTTCAATAGAACTACCTGTAGCACCATAAAGTAAGGAGCCTACAGTGGCTTTATCATAGGTCAGGTTAACTGACATATCAACTGCAATATCTTTACTTGGATTGTTTATTTTCATATAATTAATCATTTTATCCACAGAATCGTCAGTGGTTTGTTTAATTACATGGGCCAAGTACTCCTTGGGACTTTTAGTTAGTAAGGCAATTTTGTTCTTTGCAGTGCCACTAAAAGCAAAGGCAGTTGCAGCAGATCCAATTAAAAGTACAAGAACAATTAATGCTGCCACAAGAGGCTTTTTCTTGGATTTTTTAACTGGTTGAAAACCAAACTGATTATTAGGATCTGCATATGGAGTGTTCTGATAGATATTTTGCTGGCTATATACTGGCTGCTGTTGCTGTTGCCCGTTAAAACCGTAGCCGCTTGTCTGCTCGTTTGAGTTGTAGCCGCTTTGCTGTCCGTTGGACTCCCAGTATGTGGAGCCAGTTTCGGATTGATAATTCTGTTCAGGATTATCAATAGGTATGTTATTATTAGTACTATCTGGACTGTATTCCGGATTTCCGGAATTGTTATATATATCACTCATGATATAACCCCCTTATAAAATTGTTAAACAGTTTTATTACATAACATGTTAATCAGAGTATAGATAAAGATTACTTATTTGTCAATAAAAAGCTTCAATATACTATTTTTTCTATTGTATTCTAAATAGCCATTAATCGTAGCCTAATTTAATTTTAATTTTAATTTTAAGCAGAATCCACTAATATTCAATGGTTTATAGGTAAGTCACAAGGATTAAGTTGAAATAAAAAACAAGGTATAATATAATAGGAATGCTGGAGAGTATAAAAATTATTAAGGAGGATTTACTGAATGAAATACGGTTTTTTTGACGACTTGAACAGGGAATATGTGATAACAACCCCTCAGACCCCGTATCCTTGGATTAACTACCTAGGATCACAGGATTATTTTTCACTAATATCCAATACTGCAGGGGGATACAGCTTTTATAAGGATGCCAGACTTCGTAGGATAACAAGATTTCGTTATAACAATGTTCCATTAGATTTGGGTGGTGGCAAATACTATTATATTAATGATGGCGGGGAGGTATGGTCACCAGGATGGGCTCCTGTAAAAAGGGAACTTGAGCACTATGAGTGTAGGCATGGCATGGGTTATACGAAGATCTCAGGTGAGCTGGGAGGAATAAAGACAAGTGTAACTTATTTTGTACCCTTAGGTATCAATGCAGAGATACACAAGGTTGTTATTAAGAATACCTCAAATGCGAAGAAAGAAATAAAACTATTTTCATTTGCAGAATGGTGCTTATGGAATGCATTAGATGATATGACTAATTTCCAGAGAAATTACAATACTGGTGAGGTAGAGGTCAAGGGCTCTGTTATTTATCATAAGACAGAGTATAAGGAAAGAAGGAATCACTATGCTTTCTATTCTGTAAATGCTCCTTTATATGGATTTGACTCTGACAGAGAAAGCTTTATGGGAACCTATAACGGTTTTCATAATCCGAAGACTGTTATGGCAGGGCAACCTACTAATTCAATAGCAGATGGTTGGCATCCCATAGCCTCCCATTGCGTTGAGGTAAATCTGGAGCCAGGTGAAAGCAAAGAATTAGTTTTCGTCTTAGGCTATGTAGAAAATGATAACGATGATAAATGGGAAAGTAAGAACGTTATTAATAAGAAAAAAGCGGAAGAGCTAATTAATAAGTTTTCCACAGTGGAAGCTGTTGATAAGGCCTTTGATGAGCTGGCAGAGTCATGGGATCAGCTATTATCAAAGTATACCATAGAGTCCCATGATGATAAGCTTGATCGTATGGTTAATATATGGAATCAGTATCAATGTATGGTAACCTTTAATTTATCAAGAAGTGCATCATATTTTGAATCTGGTATAGGCAGAGGTATGGGCTTTAGGGATTCCAACCAGGATATTCTTGGATTTGTTCATCAGGTACCAGATCGTGCAAGAGAAAGAATAATTGATTTGGCTTCCACCCAACTTGAAGATGGAGGAGCATATCATCAGTATCAGCCTTTGACTAAGAAGGGTAATGATGAAATTGGAGGGGATTTTAATGATGATCCCTTGTGGCTGGTTTTAGCTGTAACTTCTTATATTAAAGAAACAGGGGATTATTCTATACTTGATGTTATGACCCCCTTTGATAACGATGAGGCTAAGAGCACACCATTGTCTGATCATTTGAAGAGATCTTTTGATCATGTTATTAATAACTTAGGGCCACATGGACTACCCCTGATTGGAAGAGCTGACTGGAATGACTGCTTGAACTTAAATTGTTTCTCATCAGAACCAGGAGAATCTTTCCAGACATCCACAAGTAAGGATGGCAGAGTAGCAGAGTCAGTGATGATTGCAGGAATGTTCTGCTATATCGGTGATGAATATGCCAGACTTATGGAAGTGGTTGGTAATAAGGAAGAAGCGGACAGAGCCACCACTGAGACTAAGAAGATGCGTGAAGTAGTTATGAATCATGGTTGGGATGGTTCCTGGTTTGTCAGAGCTTACGATGATTTTGGCAGAAAGGTCGGAAGTGATGAAAATGAAGAGGGTAAGATATTTATAGAGTCCCAAGGTCTTTGTATTATGGGGCACTGTGGAACAGATGATGGCAAGGCCATAATGGCTCTAGATTCAGTAGATGAGCGCTTGGGAACAAAGTATGGACTTGTACTTAATAATCCTGCCTTCACCAAGTATTATATTGAATATGGAGAAATATCTACCTATCCTGAAGGCTATAAGGAAAATGCGGGTATATTCTGCCATAACAATGCATGGATAATGGCAGCAGAAGCTCTTGTGGGCAGAGGCGATAAGGCTTTTGATTACTATTCAAGAATTGCACCAGCCTATACAGAGGAACGTTCTGAAATTCACCGCACTGAGCCCTATGTATATTCTCAGATGATTGCTGGTAAGGATGCAAAACGTTTTGGAGAAGCAAAGAATTCTTGGCTTACTGGAACAGCTTCCTGGAACTTTGTAGCAATATCTCAATATATTTTAGGAATTAAGCCTGAATTTGAAGGGCTAATGATAGATCCTTCTATTCCTAAGGAATGGGAGGGATATACTATAAAAAGACAATACCGTGATGACATATACCAGATAACCGTTAAGAACCCAAATCATGTATCTCAGGGTGTAGCTAAGGTTACAGTGGACAATAAGGAGATTGAGGGTAATATCCTTCCCTTGTTTGGAGATGGAAAGCTTCATCAGGTTGAAGTGATTCTAGGTTAGGCTATA
>CAZMYP010000014.1:0-7846 GCA_964570535.1 uncultured Herbinix sp. | reverse complement strand
CTATATGTAGTTATATATAAGGCTGTCTCAGATCTGTTGATATTAATTTGAGACAGCCTTAATATTCTATATGATAAGAAGGTTTTTCCTATTTATTAACACAAGAAGAACACTCGTGACTTTAGTAATGAGAGGTTCAAATAATAATATTTTGCCAAATAAGTATGTCTAGGTATGTGAATTAAGGAAATGAGGGTTATAATGAAAAAGGTCTTAATTGTTATACAAGGACTTCTAATGTTTCTACTAGTATTAATTGTTACATCATTTATATATGCTATTTTTACAAGTGGATTCACTATCTTTACTGGAATAGAGGATGTAAATCCCCAAGTGGATTATTGCCTTATGGTAATGGCAGTGATGATAACTATTATTCCTCTTTATTTATGGTATAGAAAACTAGGGAATAATGGAGTAGTAGAACAGGTAAACCTAAAGGAAGTTATTACACTAAAGAATATAGGTATCTATCTAATGATGGGAATTGGATGCCAGTTTTTGGTTTCAGGAGTTCTGTCCCTGCTTAGACCCCTGCTACAAACCTTATTTGCTTCTTATGATGTAACCATTAGTTCGATATTACCTGCAAACACTATTATAGTAGGCGTGTATGTAATTATTATTGGACCTGTTTTTGAGGAATTAATGCTTCGTGGTATTTTATTCAATAGACTAAGATATGGTATTTCCTTTATTGCAGCCAATATAATTCAGGCAGCAGCATTTGGGATTTATCATTTTGATATTATACAGGGCCTTTATGCCTTTGTTTTAGGCCTGCTTTTGGGTTATGTATATGAAACGACCAGAACGTTGCTTGCTCCGATTCTGGCTCATGTATTTATAAATGCCTCGGGATTTTTATTACAACAGTTTGATCTTGGTAAGTATATACCTATATGGTTGGGAATTATAAGTGGAGCCATATTGCTCTTTATTGCTATCAATCTATTTATAAAGGAAACAAGTAACAGGAATGACGCTGGTAAGGCAACTGATGAATAAAAATAAGTTTTTATTGCATTGTTCATATAATAGTATATAATTGTAACTGCAAGAAATATTCCGGTCATGCTAATGTACCCTATTGCGGACGTTAAGTAAGCCGGTAAGAATTTACTTAAGTAGCTTTATAAATGACTTTAAGTAAATCCTACCTATAATCAATTTATGTTCGACTGATTATGCTAAAGCATCAGTCAAATAAAAAGGAGGATATTATGAAAACAAAATCAAACACAAGAACACTTAAGATGGTGCAATTAGCACTGCTTACAGCCATTTTATTGCTGATGGATTTTACTCCAATTGGGTATATCAAGCTTCCCACTGGATTATCTATAACAGTAATAGGAATACCAGTTATCGTAGGGGCTATTACCATTGGGCCTGCGGGTGGGGCAATACTAGGAGCAGTATTTGGATTGACAAGCTTTTCTCAGGCTTTTAGGGGAGACCCATTTGGAACTCTTCTGCTTAGTATAAATCCCCTTGGTCTTTTTGTAACCTGTATGGTGCCAAGGATATTAATGGGATGGTTAACAGGATTAATATTTAAGGGGCTGAAGAAGATAAACCCAACTAATGCGATTACATATGTGATTGCATCCTTGTCAGGCTCCTTGCTAAACACTGTACTATTTATGACTACTTTGATGCTTTTCTTTTACAATGAACCAGTGTTTCAAGAGCAGGTTGTGGGTTTAAATGCAACCAATGTATTTACATTAATTATAGCTATGGTTGGTATAAATGTGGTTACAGAGGCTATTGCAAGTGTGGTTATTGGAACAGCAGTTTCCAAGCCAGTTGATATGCTTAACCAAAAGAGCTTGTCTTAATAAGAAGACACAAAGGTTTGACTTTGCTAAAATCATTGTTGACATACTAGTTACAGCATGATATAGTATAAAAGCTGTGATTGATTTCATAGTATAAAGAAGAGAATCCATCTCTCACCCATAGCGTAGATTTGAATATTTACTGTGACCGGGTAATTACAGGCTAGCTAAAGGATGATTTTCATTAGCAAGCATATTACATGTATAATCAGGTGGATAATCTATGTTATCCACCTTTTTTGTTGTATAAGGGTCTTCGACCGACCTATAACTTTAGTGGATAATGGACACTGTAAATGTATATAACCTATGGAGGTGTAGTACTATTAGCGATTTAATGATTAATGAGCAGATTAGGGATAAGGAAGTTCGCCTGATTGGTGAAGAAGGAGAACAGCTAGGAATAGTAGCTGGCAAGGAAGCTCTAAGAATGGCAAAGGAAGCTAATTTAGATCTTGTAAAGATAGCTCCTTCGGCAAAGCCACCAGTATGCAAGATTATCGATTATGGTAAGTTCAAGTATGAGCAGACCAGAAAAGATAAGGAAGCAAAGAAGAAGCAGAAGGTTACTGAGGTTAAGGAAATTCGTTTTTCACCCAATATTGATGATAATGATTTGAACACAAAGGCCAATATGGCACGGAAGTTTCTAGCTAAGGGTGATAAGATAAAGGTGACATTGCGTTTTCGAGGACGTGAGATGGCACATACATCTTCTTCAAGAGTCATCCTAGATACTTTCTATGCACTGCTGGAGGATATTGCTGTAATTGAAAAACCCGCAAGGCTCGAAGGACGAAACATGACTATGTTCTTATCAGAGAAACGTTAAAATAGTAAACAGCGACAATACGGAAGCTGCTTTATAGCAGTGATAAGCTGTACTAATTATAAGGAGGAAACATCATGCCAAAACTAAAAACAAGCAGAGCAGCAGCGAAGCGTTTTAAGAAAACAGGAACTGGAAAATTAAAGAGAATGAAGGCTTATAAGAGCCACATTTTAACGAAAAAATCCGCTAAGAGAAAGAGAAATCTTAGAAAAGCAACTATGACTGATCCAACGAATGAAAAGAACATGAAGAAAATCTTACCATATCTATAAAGATTGGTGATAAGGAGGAATAGAAAATGGCTAGAATTAAAGGCGGATTAAACGCTAGAAAAAAACATAATAGAGTATTGAAGCTGGCGAAGGGCTATAGAGGCGCTAGATCAAAGCAATATAGAGTAGCAAAACAATCAGTTATGAGAGCTTTAGCTTCTTCATTTGCAGGAAGAAAGCAAAGAAAAAGAGATATGAGATCTTTATGGATTGTTAGAATTAATGCAGCTGCAAGAATCAATGGATTATCATACAGCAGACTCATGTATGGTTTAAAGCTGGCTAATATTGAAATTAACAGAAAGATGCTTTCAGAAATGGCAATTAATGATGCAGAAGGTTTTAAAGACCTTGCTGATGTTGTTAAAGCAAAGTTAGCATAATTGGATAAAATTTAATGAAGGCTGTATCTTGCCAAGCAATTTGACACTAATCTGGGTATCAAGGCTTGGCAGGGCACAGCCTTTTTTATATAATAGGAAAGTTCGTCCTATTATATAAAAAAATGCTCCGCAAGGATGCGTACTCACGCGTAAGGAATTGTTAAATTTAAAAATCATTAAAAATATTAGAAGTGCTACTTTTTTATTGCAAATATATCATTACTAGTTTACTATATTTACATGGCTATACCAAATTATAACAAGTGGCGGGAGGTATTTATTGTGAGAAATAGATTGTCAAATACATTGTGGGGATTTATATTTATATTAGTAGGAGTGGGAATTGCAGGAAACATTATGAACCTATGGACCTTTGAATTGTTTTTCCCTGGATGGTGGACATTGTTTATTATAGTTCCTTGTCTGTTAAGTATGGTACGAAGTGGTATTAGTGTAGGTGCTGGTACAGGATTTGTTGTAGGGGTATTGCTTTTGGTTTCCCAATATGTAAGCCTTGATATCAATATATGGAGATTAATAGTTCCGGCTATTCTTATTATGATTGGCTTAAGAATAATGTTTCAAGGATCCTTTAGAAGAACCATGAAACCAAAGAGTACTGTATATGTAGAAGGGCAAGAGCAGTTTCATAATACAAACAATAAGGAATATAGTGCGATTTTTGGAAGTAACAATATTAAGATTACTGATAATTTTATGAGGACTGATTTGAATGCAATATTTGGTTCAATTGTTTTGGATTTAAGAGATGCTGTTATAAATAGTGATGTTGAGATTTCTGCAACAGCAGTTTTTGGTGGTATTGATATCTATGCTCCAAGTGGGATGCAGGTAAAGGTGAACAATGTACCTATCTTTGGTGGCATAAGCAACAAGACTGTAACCACTACAGAGGCTAGTCCATATACTATATATATAAACTCTACCACAATGTTCGGGGGGATTGATATAAAATGAGTTCATTTCAAAAGACAGTAAAGTATGGAGCTATTACATTTGCAGTGCTTTTAACGGTGATTATATTGACTGGAGTCGTAAGCCTAGCTTCGGGTGTTGCTTTTGTATTAGGTGATGAACAAGGAGAAGGAATAGATTTTAATAAGGAATTTCTTGATGTAGAGAAGCTGGACATCAGCCATAGCTTAGGGAAATTAAATATTAAGACAGGTGATGGATTTAGGGTAGAGGCTACAAATGTATCAGAGAAATTCAGCGCTAATGTAGTTGATGGAACATTAATAATTGATGAAACAGATTTTTTTAATGTATTTTTTACATCTGGCTTTGGAACTACTCGTAATAAGTCAGTTATAACTATATATGTACCTGAGGATTTTAATGCTAAAAGCATTGAAATTGACGGTGGAGTAGGCGATATATACATGGAGGATATCTCCTCGGATTTTTTAAGTGTTGATGCCGGTGTTGGTGAAATACATGGCAGGAATATTACATCAATGAAAGTAAATGCTGATTTTGGAGTTGGAGATATTGACCTAGTAGATGTTGATTTTTCAAATATGACTCTTGATGGGGGAATAGGTGATATAACAATTGAAGGTATAATTCTTGGTAAATCAGATATTGACTGTGGACTAGGAACTGTCAATTTACAGATAAGGGGCTTGAGAGAGGAATATGCACTAAGAGTAGACTCTGGCCTAGGTAGAGTGAAGGTTAATGACAAAAAGGTCAGTGGAGAATATCAAGATAACTATAGGGCGGAGAGTACCATTGTGATAGATGGTGGTATAGGCGATGTAGACATTGATTTTACCCATTAAAACATTTTTGCTTTTAAGGATATTCCTTGCAATCCTTGGTTATAAATATTACAATAGAGGTATTAAGTGGACGTTGATAAGTTATTATAACGTCCTTTTTTCTTAAGGAGAGAATATATGAACAAGAAAAGGTTATTAGGGCTTATCATATTTTCATCTATAGTAATAGCAGCCATGTTCTTTGGGGCAATGTTTATGATTAGGGATAGTTCAAATCATGAATATAACCAAAGCCAAATTGAAGCTGACCAGGGCGAGACCAATAATTATAATGAAGATTTGGTTGAAGCTGCAGATGAGAGTTTTGAGCAGGGGAAAGCTACGAATGCTAATACCGAAGGTGAATGGTTATTTGCAGACTCTATTAATAAAAATAATCAAGAAGATAATCAAGACTCAGAAAATGATGAGACAGTTCCCTCAGAGTCTGATGGTGAACAGATTAATACAATAAATCCAACAGAGGATGAGATCTTTGCTAGCGGAGAGAATATCACGATCGATGAAGATGTAGATGGCAGTGCAAATCCAGGAAATGAGGGGCAAGAGAATATAGAGGAAATCCCTCTCCCTACTAGTCCAGATTCTCAAGAGACCATAGAGTCCACAGATATCACAGATGCTTTAGCAGAAAATGCTTTAGACTTACCTGATATGCAATTAATTAGAGATAGTAGTCAGGTGGATTATATGAAACATGTTCCTGAGATAATTATTGATAGCAAGATAGAGGTTGCTTTAGATATTGAGAATCCATCTATTAATATAAATGCAAAGTCAGCCATATTGCTTGACGGGAAGACAGGAGAGGTATTATATTATAAGGATCCTGTGCTGCCAGTATTTCCTGCAAGTACTTCAAAGCTACTTACAACACTTGTAGCACTTGACTGGTGTATGGAGGAGGAAGAGGTAACTGTAGGGGATGAATTGAAGCTAGTCGCTAGTGATTCGTCTTTAGCAGGTTTAAAAAAAGGTCAGTGTCTTACAATAAGAAACCTTATTGAGGCTATGCTGCTTCCCTCTGGAAATGATGCGGCTTATGTAACAGCAGCCTATGTGGGTAGAAAATCCCTAAAGAATGATAATGCCAGTCTTAAGGAATCTCTTCCTGAGTTTATTAGGCTAATGAACAAGAAGGCAAAAAGTCTAGGTGTTATGAACTCCTCCTTTAAGACACCAGACGGATATGATGCTATTGGGCAATATACGACAGCATATGATATGGGTATGATAGGTATGGCTGCTGCGGATAATGAAATAATTCTTGAGGTTAGCAAGAAAAGCAGTGCTAAGAATACCTTTGTAGATGGTTCTGTTATAACCTGGAACAATACTAACTCCTTGATTAATAAAGAAAGCGGTAGGTATTATTCTTCTTGCATAGGATTAAAGACTGGCACAAGTACTATGGCAGGAAAATGTCTGGTATCTGTAGCTAAAAAGGATGAGAGGATAGTCATAAGCGTAGTAATGAATTCTGATGCTACGGGAAGATGGGAGGATTCCTCTAAACTTTTGAAGTATGGACTTGAAAATTAATCTTATCTAGAGTGATCATAGATTATTTCACATATACAAGAGATGAATAATTGTATATAGAATTGGAGGATAGTTATGGAGGATTTTAATGATGTTAATGATCTAAATGACTTTAATGATGGCAATAATGCGATAAATCAGAGAAAAGATAGTAAACGGATATTACTCCTAAGTGGATTGTTTTTATCTGTAATGGCAATTGTAGTGTTAGTAGCCCAGGTAGTAATTGAGCTTTTATCAAGTAAATTTTTTATTAAGTTTTATGAATTTGATGGGTATAATGCAGTAGTGTCTGTAATATCCTTTGTAGGTATTGGCTACCCAATATTTATTTTGTTGATGAAGAGGATACCAAATTCTGAACGGAGAGAGAGAAAGAAACTTTCATTAGGTAAATTAATAGGATTTTTCTTAATATGCATTGCGGCAATGTATGCATCTAATTATATAGGAGTGTTTATAAGTTTTATTATTGCGTCAATAAGAGGTGTAGAATCGGTAAATCCGTTAGAGGATATGCTAAGTGGCAGCAATATGTTGGTTATGATGATATATGGTATTTTAATTGCTCCTATTATGGAGGAGATTATTTTCCGAAAGGTTTTGCTGGATAAGCTTCGCAGGTTTGGTGATAAGCCAGCAATATTGATGACAGGCTTTGCTTTCGGATTATTTCATATGAATCTGCAGCAGTTTGTTTATGCTACAGTATTGGGTATGCTGTTTGCCTATATTACAATCCGTACAAACACCATTAGATATGCAATAATAATACATATGATCGTTAACTTCATAGGTATAGGAATAGCACCTTATGTATTACTAAATGAGAGTATGTTAGGTACTTTCTTGATCTTCGTATGGATTATTATGGCAATGACTATTGGATCAGTTGTTTTTATATTAAATATCAAAAAGATTAAATTAAATAAGCCCGAAGTTCCTTTGGTTAGGAAGAGAGATTATATTTTTAATCCTGGATCAATGCTATTCATTATTATTTGTGCAGGTATAATTCTTCTAGGTGTTTTATTTGTATAAGGCAATACAAAGGGAAAGTTAAGGTGGAATTAATTAGAGTCTTATTATAAATATGCTTTTGGAGTTTATTACATTAGAATTTGATAATGGAAGGAGATTATTATGAATAATTTTACATTTTATAGTC
>CAZMYP010000013.1:0-35634 GCA_964570535.1 uncultured Herbinix sp. | reverse complement strand
TAATCTTGATATTAGTGTCGCTATAATAAAGAATGCAAAAAGCAATAAGATGGGTCGTAAGGATATTATTAAAATAGAAGGAACCTTAGATGATATTAATCTTGATATCCTTGGGGCTCTAGATCATAAAATCACTATTAACATCATTAATAATGGTGAAATAATTGAAAAAAAGAACCCTAAGCTTCCCAATAATGTTGATAATGTACTAATCTGTAAGAATCCCCGATGCATAACATCAGTAGAACAAGGCTGCCCTCATTCCTTCAAACTGACAGACAGAGATAATGGTATATATCGCTGTGTTTACTGTGAGCAAGCATTTGAAGGTTTTAAGTATCGTTAATATCAAAATATATGATTTTAAAAGTGGCGTCCGGTACATTTATAATAGCACCTGACACCACTTGTTTTAAAAGATACCCATTCTACCATCAACCACTGCCCAGTTGATATCCTTCATAAAACGGTTAATATACTCTGACTTTTTATCTGCATATTGAAGAAAATATGCATGTTCATATACATCCAATACCAAAATAGGTGCCGAATATGAAATGTTACCTAAATCATGTGAATCATAACTGATATTTCTTAATCTCTGACTTCTCTGATCATAGCATAGAACTGCCCAGCCTCTACTAGCTTTTGCAGTAGCTATAAAATCTTCCTCCCATTTCTCAAAGCTTCCAAAGTACATCTCCAGCTGCTGTAGTACTGAAGGATTCCCATTGCCTTTACTACTACCTATATTTTCAAAATACAACTCATGAAGAATTACACCATTAAGAGCATAGGTCTCACCGCGTTTACACGCTCGATAATAGCTAAAGGTTGCATTAGCGTCTTTTCTTCCTGGGTTACTTTGAAGAATCCCATCAATTTCATTGATTTTGTCTATATATCCTTCATATAGTCTAATATGTACATCGAACTGCTCACGATTAATAACATTTATCTCATCTGTATATTGAAAATTTATTCCTTTTAACATAAAAAGCCCCCTTTATTAATATATGAATATAGACCTTTTTATGACAAGCTATATCCTTATTTAATATATACGGGACTTTTTATTTGTTATGCCACTTTTTTGTTTAGATATTTAAAACAAGCCTATAATCATACCCTCTTCATCAATATCAATTCTTTCTGCAGCTGGAGACTTGGGAAGGCCAGGCATAGTCATCATTGTACCTGTAATTGCAACTACAAAGCCTGCACCAGCTGATACATAGGCTTCTCTAATATTTACTGTAAAATCAATTGGTCTGCCTAGTTTTTTAGGGTCATCTGAAAGAGAATACTGATTTTTAGCCATACAAACTGGTAGATTTCCATAGCCAAGTTCCTCGATCCTACGAATTGCATTATCAGCAAGATTATCAAATGTAACATTTGAGGCTCCGTATATTTCCTTAGCAATAGTCTCGATTTTTTCTTTAATAGACAAATCCAGGCTATATAGGGGCTTATAATTACTCTTCTTCTCATCCATAGTCTTAAGAAGCTTAGTAGCCAAGTCAATACCTCCTTCGCCACCCTTTTCCCATACTTCACAAAGTGAGAATTCACATTGTCTTTCCTCACAAAAATGCCGTATAAACTCCACCTCTTCGGATGAATCTGTAATAAATTTATTTAATGCTACTACAACAGGTACCCCATATTTTTGTAGATTTTCAATATGCTTCTCTAGGTTTACAATACCTTTTCTCAAAGTATCTAGATTTTCAACAGATAACTCATCCTTAGGTGACCCGCCATTATACTTTAATGCTCTAACTGTTGCAACAAGAACGATTGCATCAGGCTTTAAGCCTGCCATTCTACATTTAATATCCAAAAACTTCTCAGCCCCAAGATCAGCTCCAAACCCTGCCTCAGTAATTACTACATCAGCAAGCTTAAGTGCCATTTTTGTAGCTCTAACGCTATTACAGCCATGAGCTATATTAGCAAAGGGGCCTCCATGAATAATTGCAGGAGTATTTTCAACAGTTTGTACGAGATTAGGCTTCAAGGCATCTTTTAAAAGAACTGACATCCCTCCAACAGCCTTTAGGTCCTTGGCAGTAACAGGTTGCCCTTCATAGGTATAGGCTACAACTATTTTACCTAAGCGAGCCTTTAAATCCTCCATATTATCAGCCAAGCATAATACAGCCATAATTTCTGAAGCAACAGTGATAACAAAATGATCTTCCCTAACTACTCCGTCTGACTTTCTGCCCAAACCTACCACAAGGTTTCTAAGAGCTCTATCATTCATATCTACACAGCGTTTCCATACAATCTGATTTGGATCAATGGATAATAAATTTCCCTGATAAATATGGTTATCTAGCATAGCAGCCAAAAGGTTGTTGGCTGAGGTAATTGCATGAAAATCCCCAGTAAAATGTAGGTTTAAATCTTCCATAGGAACCACCTGAGCATAACCACCACCAGCAGCGCCACCTTTAACTCCAAAACATGGTCCAAGAGAGGGTTCGCGAAGTGCTACGACAGATTTTACCTTCATAGTTCCCAAGGCCTGTCCTAATCCTACAGTAGTTGTTGTTTTACCCTCACCAGCAGGAGTTGGATTAATTGCAGTTACAAGTACCAGCTTTCCATCAGGACGATTCTTTATCTTATCCCATAATTCATTTGATAGCTTTGCCTTATGCTTACCGTAAAACTCTAGATCATCTTCAGAAATAGATAGCTTATTTGCAACCTCACTGATATGTTGTAATTTTGCCTCCTGTGCAATTTGAATATCTGTCTTCATCTATTTACCCAACCTTTCTGCTTTTTCTAACTAAAAATATTGTAGCACATGAGCAATTAAGGTCAAGCCTTAAATATTAATTTCTTCATAAGCTTCTCCATAACCTTCAATAACCTTCAACCTTTTAATAAACACATGGCAGTGTCTGTGAAATCATGATATAATGATATTTCAACAATATTTAATAATATACATATTTGAAAGGACGTATACATGAAGTATGATACTATAATTTTTGATCTTGATGGAACCCTACTAAACACATTGGACGATCTAAAGGATAGTCTTAATTTTGCTCTAGCTAACCATGGATATGAACCTAGAAGCCTGGAGGAAGTTAGGAGCTTTGTTGGGAACGGTGTTGAAAAATTAGTGCAACGTTCTCTTCCCATGGATATAAGCGATGAAGAAATTAAGACTTGTCTTGATACCTTTAAAAATCATTACAGTACTAATATGCGAAATAGAACCAGACCTTATGATGGTATTATGGAGCTACTTCTTGACTTGAACAGATATAATTATAAATTAGCTATAGTATCCAATAAATTTGATATAGCTGTTAAGGAATTGGCTAAAGAATATTTTGGAGAGCTCATAAATGTTGCTATAGGTGAATCTGCAACTGTAAAAAGCAAACCTGCTCCGGACAGTGTCTTTGCTGCTATCAAAGAGCTTGGATCTGATATAGGCAAAGTAATATTTGTAGGTGACTCTGACACTGATGTTCAAACAGCTAAAAATGCTGGCGTTCCCTGCATTGGTGTTACCTGGGGCTTTCGTACCCGAGAGGTACTAAGAAATGAAGGTGCAGATTTCTTAATTGATACTCCCAAAGAACTACTTACATTAATATAAAAAAGACTGTTTCATGATTTGTCTCGGTTAGCGAAACTTACATGAAACAGTTTTTTTATTTAGCGTTACAAGCTATTTTCTTAAGATCAAGATATTTCTTCCCCATCAATTGATTGCTCATACTCTTCTGCTGACATTAGAATCTTTCTTGGCTTGGTTCCTTCCTCTGGTCCAACCACTCCTGCTTCTGCCAGCTGATCCATAATTCTAGCTGCTCGATTAAAGCCAATCTTATATACTCTTTGTAACATTCCTATAGAAGCCTTATCCTTTTCTATAATAAATCTTCCAGCCTCTATAAAATAATCATCTCTTTCATCTAAAACTGCTTGAGCAGCCTCTGCAGCTTTGACATTTGCGATAGATTCCTTGATTTCTTCACTATAGCTTGCTTCACTATTATTTTTTATCACATACTCAACGACAGATCCAACTTCCTTGTCAGAAACATAGGAGCCCTGGATTCTTACTGGCTTCGGATATCCGGATGGGAAGAAAAGCATATCTCCCTTGCCTAAGAGCTTTTCTGCTCCGGAACCATCTATAATTGTCCTGGAATCAATTGCAGAGGATACTGCAAATGCAATTCTAGATGGAATATTAGCCTTGATTAGTCCAGTAATTACGTTAACAGATGGTCTTTGTGTGGCAATAATTAGATGAATACCTGCCGCCCTTGCCATTTGAGCCAAACGACAAATTGAATCCTCAACCTCTCCTGGGGCAACCATCATTAAATCCGCCAACTCATCTATAATAATTACAATCTGAGGAAGCTTCTGATAATTCTCATCATTAAGATCTTCAATGGCCTGCACCTTTTCATTATAACCCTTTAAATCCCTTGAGCCAGTCTCTGCAAACTTCTTATAACGATCAGTCATCTCCATCACAGCCCAATTTAAGGCGGCAGAAGCTTTCTTAGGATCTGTAACCACCGGTATCAAAAGATGTGGAATGCCATTATATGCATTCAATTCTACAACCTTAGGGTCAATCATTATCATTCGAACATCAGATGGACTGGATTTATATAAGATACTCATTATCAGAGTATTTATACATACGGATTTACCCGAACCAGTAGCACCAGCAATCAAAAGGTGGGGCATCTTTGCTATATCAGTAATAATAACCTGTCCGCCAATATCCCTGCCCACTGCAAATGCTATATCTGAAGGATGATCAGTAAACTCCTTACTTTCTATTAATTCTCTAAAGGTTACAACAGAGTTTTCTTTATTCGGAACTTCAATTCCAACTGCAGACTTACCAGGTATAGGTGCTTCAATTCTAACATCAGATGCTGCAAGATTTAGCTTAATATCATCAGCCAAGCTAGTAATGCTTTTTACCTTAACACCATGCTCTGGTTGAAGCTCATATCTAGTAACTGACGGACCACAGCTTACATTAGTTATTGTTACATGCACACCAAAGCTCTCAAGAGTGCTTTGAAGCTTTAGAGCAGTTTCTTTTAGACTTCTCTCAGTCATCAGTCCTTTATTCCCCTTGGGTTTTGGAGGACTTAGAAGCTTAGGAGTAGGAAATATATAAGTCTTCTCTTGTGCTAGTTGATTGATATTTAAATTTTCTATATCTTTAGAATTTGTTTTCTGAATAGACTTATTTGTATCGGCTTCGTCTATTGATTTCATTTGTACTACTTCTGTAGTATCTGGTGAAATGGCCTTGCTCTGATCACTGGTGTTTATATCAATGATATTATTAGACTGGGCTTTTCCAAATTTATCTCTTAATTCATCCTCATAGGTAGGTACCTGGTCTATTCCTGTAACCTTAATATCAGAGGGAGATGTATTGGATGTAAGATTGGAAGTTTGCTTATCCTTAGGAAATAAATGATCCAGATTAACTATTGGAAGTTCATCCATCTTATCCTGTGCTTTTTTAGTTAATTTTCTTTCCTTTAAGCTTACAACATTGGATTTGTTCGGCTGGTTTTTAGCATTATTCATTTCATCCGTTTCCAGCTCAAAGGTCTTCCATTTTCTATTAGCAGAGCTTTTGATTCCTCTCGGACTTGACTGCTCATCAAGTTCCATCTGCTCCATTTGTGCTTTCCTTTGAAGTCTGTATTTCCTTCTATCTTCCAAGGAATGCTTACTCATTTTTGCGAAATATAAAATAATTGCTTTTCCAGTAATTACTATTATAGATATTAACATCATGGCTATGAGTATTATATAAGTGGCTGTCACATCAAATATTTCGCAAAGAATAATAACAAGAATACCACCAATTAAACCGCCCCCAACCCGATCTTTACTAGAATCTATATAATATTGAAAAATTTTAGTGTTAGAGTTGTAAGTAACAGAAAGTAATTGAATAAAGGCAGTCAATGTTACTAAAAATACCACCCCACTTAAGATCTTTCTACCTGCTGCTTGGTTACCAAGATTAGATATATAAAATGCAGTGCCAAAGAAAATAATAAAAGGCAGAACATATGTAAGTGAACCAATCATACCAAACAAAAAATCACTGACATGCTTGCCCGCAACTCCACTGAGATCAAAATTGCTTAAAAATAAAAGAATAGAAACAACTAGAGCAATTATAAGGATAATTTCGTCCTGCATTGCTCCATTTTGCTTTAAGTCTTCTTTTTGCTTTTTTGCATTATATGTACTTTTTTTATTAGTACTTCTTTTTGAAGAAGTGTTTTTCTTAGTTGTATTATTCTTGGAAGCCATGTCTTCCCCCTTATATGCATTAATTTATCTTCCACATTTTATTATACCTTCTTGGCAAATGTTATGCAAGTCAAATAAAGAGGTACCAGGCACCGTGAACAAACTGTGAACATATATGTTCACAGTTTGTTCACGGTGCCTGGTACCTACTACACAATTTTTCCAGGATCATAGTTAGGGTTCAAATAGTCACTCATATCTGTGGAATTGATTCTTTGAACAATAAAGTTTTCACCTTCACGACGTGTGATCACTCTTCCGTGATTTATCATTACATCTTTATATTCTGGTTCAGTCTCTTCATTTTTTGACTGATTCTTTGTACTTTGATCCACATAAATACGTTCTAAGGGTACCACAGTATACAACAAGAGTATTACCTTCTTTCTATTAACTGTTATTATTGTTATTATTAGAATCAATCATTTCATTTATTTTAGTTAAGGCTTCCTTTATACCTCCAACCTCTCTTATAATCTTAAGATTAACGGTTTCATCTCCTACAAGTATGGAGCCTACATCCTTAGCTAATTGATTGGTTGCTAGCATTAAATTCTTGAAATCCGGATAACTTATGCCTGAATGAGCTACAACGAACTTAATAATACGATCTTGAATCTTTTCAAAATATTCAAAGGTCTGAGTAACACCTATAACAGTTCCATTCATTCGTACTGGATGAATTATCATCGTTGCTGTTGGTACAATAAAGCTGTAATTTGCAGACACAGCCAAGGGAACACCGATTGAATGACTGCCCCCAAGTACTAAGGATACTGTGGGCTTACTAAGAGAAGCTATCATCTCTGCTATAGCAAGACCCGCTTCCACATCTCCTCCTACTGTGTTAATAAGGATTAGTAATCCATCAATCTCAGAACTATCCTCTATAGCTGCAAGCTGAGGAAGTACATGCTCATATTTAGTGGTCTTATTATGCTGAGGAAGGCACTCATGGCCCTCTATTTCTCCAATAATCGATAATAAATGTATCTTATGTTCCTTCTTATTATTATCTAAAATGGTCTGACCATATTCGCTGATTTTTTTATCCTTTAAATCTTCATTTTCTTTTTTTAATTTTTCTGCCTCTTCTTCTTCCTTAAGAGGTTCTTTATCAGAATTATTAACATCGGTGGTAAGTTTTTTATTCTCTTTATTGCCATTGTTAGTATCTTCTGTTTCATCCTTTATCCTAACACTTTGCATATAATACTCCTTTTTTTGTTTTGCAGATTTCTATACTATTATGTGAAAAAAGCAAGGATTTATTCTGCTGGAGTAATATATACATTTATAGAACTAATAATTATTTTGTTATTTGCTTGACCAATAGAAATCTAATTCCTTTTTATCAAACTCTAAAACAAACTTTCTTTTTATTTGAAGAAAATATTCAAAATCCTTTAGGATCTGAAACAATTCTGCTCGATATTCAAATTCTTCTCTGGTGATAGGTAGTTTATCCTGCTTGTAATAGGAATACAGTTTATTTAAACTTTCTAATAATCCTATAGCGTTATTCATTTCATGAAAGCTTTCTGATATTTCATCAATAAAATCAGCTAAGGGTATGGACTGTTGCAAGAATACAGGTATTTCAGTAATTTTACGGCCTATATCTTTTAATACCTCTATCTGCTGCCTTCTCATTTCAAGATAGGAAATCAAGTATCTAGTATCAGATAATAAGGTGTTGCCTGCATCATCGTATGCCTTTTGAAGCAGCTCATCTAAATACCTATCAAGAATATTAAATTCAATAACAACTGACCCTTGCACTAAAGAGTCAGTCTTTTCCATGAGTGCCAGGGCCATTGTCTTTAAAATTTTCTTAATTTCTTCTTCAAGTATCTCTTGCCTTCTTATAATTTCTTTTTTATAGTTAGGCATAATCAAATTAATTAAGATGCCAATTACCATTCCAAGGCCAAGTATCATTGCTTCATTAGTAAATAAAGATAAATCAACTCGTTTCTCTATAAGAAAATGGGTCATAAGTACAGCATTCATGGAAATGCCTTCCTTTAGATTAAAAAAGTAGCTTAGTCCTACAAAAACAAATATAAAGCCACCAAATACCCAGGGATTATACCCGAAATTATTAAACATAATATAGGATATGGTTACAGCTAAAATAAAAGATATAATACGCTTTGCAGCCACATCTAATGTTTCTTTTTTGGTGTCTTGTATTGTAAGCAGAGTAATAATACCGGCAGAAGGACTATATAAGAGTCCTATACTTTCGGCAAGTATTATGGCTACTGCTGAGCCCAGTCCCGCTTTTAAAAAATATAAAGGCTTTAATCTTTTTAATTTGGGCCTTTCAAATACAGAATTTTTAATACAAAGCACCTCCATACATATTGATTATAAGTTTTTAAAGGCCTGTTCAATATCAGCAATAATATCATCCACATTTTCAATTCCAATGGACATACGAATCATCTCAGGTGATATGCCACAATCAATTAACTGCTGGTCAGTAAGCTGTCTATGAGTAGTGCTTGCTGGATGAAGAACCCCTGTCCTTGCATCTGCAACATGTACAACGATGGCTGCTAGCTTTAGATTATCCATAAATTTCATGGCAGCCTCTCGGCCTCCCTTTATTCCAAAGGAAATAACACCACATATACCATTAGGGAGGTATTTATTAGCTAAATCATTATATTTATTAGCCTTAAGTCCAGGAAAGTTTACCCAAGCCACCTGATTATTTTTTTCCATAAACTCTGCAACCTTTTGAGCATTAGCACAATGACGCTCCATTCTAAGATGTAAGGTTTCAAGTCCAAGGTTTAGTAAGAAAGCATTGTTTGGAGATGGTGACATACCCATATCTCTCATTAGCTGAACCCTAGCCTTGGTTATATATGCAGCCCTGCCACAATCTCTTGTATAAACCATGCCATGATAGGATTCATCAGGAGTAGATAAACCAGGGAATTTACCATTATCCCAATTGAAGTTACCACTATCAATAATCACGCCACCAAGAGCAACTCCATGGCCATCCATATACTTGGAGGTAGAATGAACAATAATATCAGCTCCAAATTCAATTGGCCTACAATTAATTGGTGTTGCAAAAGTATTGTCAACAATTAATGGTAAATCATTAGCATGGGCAAAGGTAGCAAACTTCTCAAGATCAGCTACCACTAAGGAAGGATTGGCAATAGTTTCTGCAAATATAAGCTTTGTATTTGACTTAACTTCTTTTTTAAGCTCTTCTAAAGAAGCATCTGGATTTACAAATGTACATTCAATTCCCATCTTTTTAAGTGAAACTGCAAATAGATTAACGGTACCACCATATATATTACTGGAAGAAATTATATGATCTCCAGAACTGCACAAATTAAGTATAGCTATCATACTGGCAGCTTGTCCTGAGGATGTACATAAAGCTCCTACTCCACCCTCTAGATCAGCGATCTTCTTTTCGACACAAGCAACTGTAGGATTGCCAAGCCTAGTATAGAAAAAGCCTTCTTCTTCTAAATCAAATAGCTTTCCTACAAGCTCTCCTGAATTATATTTAAATGTTGTGCTCTGATAAATCGGAAGAACTCTAGCCTCTCCATTCCCTGGTTGGTATCCTGATTGAATGCATTTAGTATCAATATGATAATCTCTCATTTTATCCTCCTTCTAAACCTATTTGTATTATTTGAAATAATATATCTATAATGCTTCAATGTCAATAGACAAACTAATAAATAACCGTCAATCAGCTAAAGATTGACGGCAAAATTATTAAAAATAAAATAAAATTAAGTTATGCTTTTTGTAAACCCTTTTGCATTTTATAGGCAGAATTCTTCTTTATGCCTTTTTTAGTTGGTCGCTTTATTGTATTATCTTTTGTAGCTGCCAATTCATTGTCCTTATGATCGTTATTGCATTTTCTAACACTTAGGTCTTTATTAAGATTAAAACGGTTTCCTTCCTCATCAAGTAATTCTATGGATTCAGATTCAGCCCCGTTATCATGCTTCTTATAAATCAAATCATTTTTTTTGCAAGCCTCTTTAAAAGCCTTTTCACTGGGTTTATTTCTATCCATCATTTAATCATCTCCATTCTTTAGAAACCAATTCTTTGCTTGATATCACACTAGAATCAAATATGCAAATTTGGCTTTCTATATATGATATGTTAAAGGTATCAAAAAATTTACCACATTCCATTGGCATATAAGGCTGAGTTGGAATATAAAATGTCCCAATAATTAGCTTGTACTTATATTTTGATCGCAAATAATCACAGTATGTACATCTTAATGTCTTTATATCTATAATTTCATGCTCCTTAGTTGTCAATTCACCACGAAACAGAAAAGGTATAAACTCCTTTCTATATATATCGACAAATTTAGTATAATCATTTAGCTTTCGTAAATCAAGTATATATTCATCATCGTTTACAATTATATTACATTTTATTATACCCCCATTTTTAACATTAACTCCAAATTTACTTGTAGGATTCGTAGTCCACCACTGGGCTAAGGAATAATCCATATAAAAATAAATGCCATTACCAAGCCAATGCTGTTTATTGGGTTTACATTTAAAACCTGATTTTAATATACTATCTACATTGCTAATATCGGTTCCGTGAAATGCTTCTAATATAATATAATTTTTCATATTCACCCTCTATTTTAAATAAATTCAATGATAGATGCCAGATAAAACCAACCTATATAACAACCACTATTTGGTAATATAACACATTAAAATACATTTGTAAATGATATACTTTTAATATATGTTTTTAAAACTCTATTTAATAATTATTGGAAGGTTTGCCTGCCAGACAGACAAGCAAAAAGCTGTCAATTCTTGAAATTAACAGCTTTTTAACGGAGGAGGTGGGGGTTGAACCCACGCGCCGTTGCCGACCTATCGCATTTCGAGTGCGACCCCTTCACCACTTGGGTACTCCTCCATATATTATCTTATTTACTACTAAAACTAATAATCAAAAGCTCGACACCTATCTTCTCTTGTATCCTGCCTGTCTTAATCTGTTCCTCTATATCAACAGACATTTTTAATGCAGAGGTAAGCTGTTTTATATTAAAATTTCTAGATTGGCTAATGTATTTACTTATGGTAAAGGCTGGAACCTTAACCTTGTCTGTTATGACCTGAGTAGAATATCCATTAGCATTAAGCTCCTTGACCTGCAAAAGAATATTAAAATGTCTCATAAGTAGAAACAAAATATTCAGTGGCTTCTCTCGAACAGATAACAAATCATAATATAATGATAATGCTTTATCCCTATGCTTTAAACCTATAGCATCCATCATCTGAAAAATTTTACCTGTAATCTGTGTGGTGACAACAACATCTACATCCTCAAAGGTTATAATGTCTTTATCCAAGGTATAGCTTATTAGCTTTTCTATTTCATTACTAATGTTAGCCATATCAGCTCCGGTCTTTTCTAGAAGATAATCTGTAGTATTATGAGTTATTTGTTTACCAAATGGCTCCAGTAAGGAAACAATAAAAAGCTTTAAATTCTTTTCATCCAAACAATTCATTTCTGCAATAGTACCCTTATCTTTTATCAGCTTATATGCTTTATTTCTTTTGTCTACTTCCTGCTCTGCAAAAATAATAAAAGTACTTTCAGGAATATTTTTTAGAAGATCAGATAAATCACTCTGAGTTTTAAATAGATTACTATTTTCAATAAGAATTAATCTTCGTGGGCTAAAGAAAGGTAATGTCTGGGCTATATCATTTACCTCTTTTAATTCTATATCTTTGCCTTCAAACTGAGAATAATTCATCTCATCTGATTCACTTAAAAGCCCACTCTTTAGTTTGTCTTTGTAAAGCTTAACTAAATAAGATTCATTTCCATAAAGCAAATAAAGCTGCTTATAGTTACCGGATTTAATATGTTCCTTTATTACCTTCATTGGAAAGCCCTACCATCCTTTCGAAATAGTTATATTAAGAAAGTACTAATCTATTGAGCCAAATTTTCTAATTGGACTTACCCTAAAGAATGCTTTACCACCAATATTTTTCTTTGATACATTTCCCACTGACGGGAATCTACTATCCTTACTGATATTACGGTTATCACCCATAACAAAGTACTCATCATTACTTAAGGTAATGGGATTAGCGGCTCTTCCAGGATCTAAAGTAGTATCCTTTGCATAGTCTTCTTCAATTATTTGCCCATTTATATATATTTCGCCATCTATGATTTGAATTGTTTCTCCAGGAAGTCCTATAATACGTTTAACATAATATTCTTCATTATCACGGCCATTTGGATAAAACACAATAATATCAAATCGTTTTAACAAATCCATACGATAAGATATCTTCTCAACATAAAGATGATCACCATTTTCTAGGGTGTTCTCCATAGATTCACCATCCACGATTGTTCGCTGCAATACAAAATTCGGAATAATATAAACCCATATAAAAATAATTACAGCATAAAAGAGCAAATCCATAAGAAATCTTCTTATGGAAGATGACTTCTTGTTTGTGGTTTCTGTAGTGTCTCCGATATCATATGTAGATTCATCCGATAAAACATCAATAAATTCATCTGTATCAGTTGTTAAATCCTCATTATGATCTATATAATTTAAAACAGTGTTTTTATTATCATCCTGTTTAATATCCATATTTATCCTTTCGACTTGACTGTATGGTTCTATTCTATAATGATAAAGCACCTTCATATAAGACAATATGAAAGTGCTGATGAAATTCTATCATCTTATTTTCATTACAGTGATTCTTCTAGTGTCTCATCATCTGCGATAATTTTAACCTTACCCTGGTAAAGCTCCTCTATTGCAACTGACAGAGGCTTTGGAAAATCTGTATCTATTAGTGGTTCTGCCCCGTCAATTAGCTGTCTGGCGCGTTTTGCAGTAGCTATTACAATAGAATACCTACTATTTACAACGGGGTGCTCTCCAGGCTCTATTTCGCTGTTTACTACCTTCATTAAGTCTGTGTATGATGGATGTAACATATTTATATCTCCTTCCTAATGCTGTTATTTGATAGTTTGTGATAAAAGTTATATCATTTATCAATCATATTTATAAACATATTAATCTTAAAAAACTAATTTAACCTACCAGCTATTGTTTCAGGTAGTAGGGAGGATAAGATCAAATGTCCACTGTCTGTAACAATAACAGCCTTTGTTCTTCGCCCACATGTTGCATCAATTGCCATTCCATTATCCTTAGCAGTCTGCACCATTCGTTTGATTGGAGCGGCATCAGGACTAATAATACTAATAATCTTATTTGAATTAACAACATTTCCAAATCCAACATTAATTAACTTATTCAAAGCTATTCCTCTTCTCGGTATCAAATACTCAATATAATAAATTTGTTCTCTAATCTTCTACTCAATATTTTGAATTTGTTCTCTAATCTTCTCAATTTCAGTTTTTAAGTTTATTGATTTATTAGTTATCTCAATATCTCCAACCTTTGATAATATTGTATTGGCCTCTCTGTTCATTTCCTGTGCTATAAAATCAAGCTTTCTGCCAACGGAATCACTATCACTTAGTGAATTTATCATATTATCAATATGGCTTTTTAAGCGTACAGTCTCTTCATCTACACAGATTTTATCTGCGTATACTGTTACCTCTGTAAGTAAAATGCTTTCATCAACCTTAGTATCTTGAAGTAGCTCAGTAACCTTAGAAAGTAGCTTACTTCTATAATCATTAACAATCTGAGGTGATCTTTCTTCAATAAAATCAACAATTGTTATCATTTCGTTTAATTTTGAGATTAAATCAGTTTTTAAATTCTCACCTTCAGTAATTCTAGTCTCTACAAAAGCTTTTGCTGCATTACTAACTGCCGTTTCAACTAGTTCCCAAAGCATTACCTCATCAATTGTTTGTTCTTCTAAAGTAAAAACATCTGGGTATCTCGATAAAACAGATGAACGTATGTCATTTTCTATACCAAATTGTTCACTAATCTTCTGAATACTATCATAATATTCCCTTGCTAAATCAGGGTTATATTTCACACATATATTATTTTCAGTATAATCCTCGTAAGTAATATATACATCTACCTTGCCTCGTCCAATATATTTCTTTAGTAGATTTCTAATACCGGCTTCAAAAAAATTAAGTTTCTTAGGTAGCTTAATCGAAATATCACAATATCTATGATTAACAGACTTCATTTCAACTGTGATTTTACGCTCTTCGTTACTTATTTCGCTTCTACCGAAGCCTGTCATACTTTTTATCATTATTCACACACTTTCATTGGTTTAATACATGCTTAGTTTATTTTTATATATCTTATTAATTATAAATTAAAACATAGGCTAAGTCAAGGATGTATTCCCTTTTATTAAGGCCTTTTATTAAAGCCTGTTAATTGCAAGTTTAAGTATTTTGTAAATATAAAACTCTAGTTATCTACTGGTATTGTATAATATATCCCAGTAGCTATTGCAGTTGCAAATTCATTTAGTCTATTATCAAATAAATAATTATCATAATCTGAATTCAAATTTCCTATTCCCATCATAAGAGCAGGTACATCAGTAGCATAAAAAAGTTGAATTTCCAATATAACTGATAAACTATATGAATTAAAGCCAAGTGGTTTTAATTCTCTTGCAATATTATTGGCTGCAGTTGCTGCAATCCCATCTAAGGATTCAAGATAAAAACCTAGGCCTAATTCTGATAGGACAAACTCTCCTATCATTCGGTGTATTGACAAAAGCAGACAGCCAGACAAGCTATTTACTATATTAACTCTGTCATTTTGTGATAGATATTTATCTGAGATCCTTATATATTCAACGTTATAGCCGTATTTTTCAAGTTCATTACCAACTGCAAGGGTAAGTCTTAAATTATCATCCTTTTCATATCTAAAACCATAGGCGTCACCTATATCATTACCCCCATGGCCCGCATCTAAAATTATTGTTGCCATAATATTATACCATTCATATTTTTCTTTATATATTATATGTCAATATCTTTAATATGTAGCCCAATAAATTCATAGGGATAAAAATACTGTCAGACAGTTACATAATTAATAATCTAAACTGTAACTGTCTGACAGTATAAAAATTTTAATATTATTCTGAAAATAATGTAGTTGATAGATATCTTTCTCCTGTATCAGGCAGAATAACAACTATGTTCTTTCCTTCATTTTCAGAACGTAAAGCAATCTGTGTGGCTGTCCATAGTGCCGCTCCTGATGAAATTCCAACAAGTACACCATCAGATTTAGCAACCTCTCTGGCAGCTTCAAATGCATCTTCATTCTTAACTGTAATAATTTCATTATAAATATTTGTATTCAGAGTATTTGGAATAAAACCTGCTCCAATTCCTTGAATCTTATGGGCGCCTGCTCTTCCTTCAGATAATATCGGTGAATCCGTTGGTTCTACTGCTATAATCTCTATATTAGGATTTTGGGATCTTAAGTATGCACCTACACCACTGATTGTTCCTCCAGTACCTATACCTGCTATAAAGATATCTATATTTCCATCAGTGTCATTCCATATTTCTACACCTGTAGTCTCCTCGTGAACCATTGGATTATTGGGATTTTCAAATTGTGAAGGTATAAAGCTGTTTGCAACTGTCTTGTGTATTTCGTTTGCCTTTTCTATTGCCCCCTTCATTCCCTTAGAGCCTTCTGTTAAAACTAACTCAGCACCAAATGCCTTCATCAGATTTCTTCGTTCTACACTCATTGTATCAGGCATTGTAATAATTAACTTTAGGCCATAGCTGGCACATACACTGGCAAGCCCTATTCCAGTATTACCGCTTGTAGGTTCAATAATTACTGAATTATAATTGATTTCTCCTGATTTTAAAGCCTCCTCAATCATCTTTTTTGCAATACGATCCTTGATACTTCCTGCCGGATTAAAATATTCTAGCTTAGCAATTATCTTACCCTTAAGCTTATGTTTCTTATTAAAATTAGTCAGTTCTAAAAGTGGTGTGTTTCCAACTAATTGGGTTATTTGAGTATTTATTTTAGCCATATTCTTTTTCCTTTCTTTAGATTATTATTTTATTTTTAGTATATTGATTTTAAAATTTACTATATATAATAAGATTATTTATTGCAATAATTATATAATATTAAATGAATTATTACAAAACATAGTATTCATACCGATTTACTATGTTTTGCAATAATAATATACCCACTTGATGTATTTGTCAAGAGGGTATATTATTATTTATTTAATTTATTTAAAATATTTATTTCAAATTATTTTGTATCAGAAATTACTATTCCATCGCAAGAAATAGTAACTATTCTCCATGGTATAAGCTCTCCATAGTTGATTAATGCTGTCTTAACCGCATTAACAATACCTCCACAGCAAGGAACTTCCATACGAATAATAGTAACACTTTGTATAGTGTTATTTTTTAGTATTTGGGTAAGCTTCTCAGAATAATCAATATCGTCAAGCTTTGGACATCCGATTAATGTAACCTTATCCTTCATAAATGAATGAAAATCTCCATATGAAAATGCTGTGCAGTCTGCTGCTATCAATAGGTCTGCATTATTGAAAAATGATGCATTTGGTGCAACTAGCTGAAGCTGTACAGGCCATTGGCGAAGCATGGACCTAGCTGGTTTGGTTTTTCCATATTCCCCAGTACTCTCTTGTGCATTTTCCTTTTTTTTATTCTCCTCAATTTTTTTCTTTACTTCCTCTTTATCAAAGGACATCGCCTCGCGAAGTTCAAAGGATATTGCTCCAGTAGGACATACAGGTAAACAATTACCCAACCCATCGCAATAATCATCCCTTAAGAGCCTTGCTTTTCCATCTATTAATCCAATAGCACCTTCATGGCATGCATTAACACATAATCCACATCCAACACATAGTTCTTCATCAATTTTAATTATTTGCCTAACCATTGATTTTCCTCCCTTTATAATAAGTATTACTTTAATCATTTTACTATATGTATCATTATATATATTATTTCGACAAGTTAATGTAGCCATGGCTACATTAAAACAGCCGAGTAGCCTTCTTCAAATAAATATATAGAAAGTTACCCGGCAATAATCGTTTTATAAGGTTTTGTTCTTTAATTATTTACTATTTTATAGCATAAAATTCTTAAGTCTTTTTATAGTCAATGCTCCAAGAATTCCAATAAGTGTTCCACTTACAACACCAGAAATCATTAAAAAGGGCAGGTAATAAATAAGTCCCGAATTATTAACGTATAGCATTGCTACAGCAATTTGGCCTATATTATGAGTGATACCTCCAATTACACTGATTCCAACCATGGAAAATAGCTTTAGCTTAAAGAAAATTGCCATTAAAAGCCAGCTAAACAATCCTCCAGCTAAGCTAAATAATAAGGTTGAAGGTCTAAATGTTAATCCCACAAGAATAATTCTAATAACTGATAAAATTAAAGCCTCCTTAATACCCATACCATATATGGCAATAATAATAACGAGATTTGCCAAGCCAAGCTTTATTCCTGGTACTGGAAAGGGTATTGGAATAAGACTTTCAATATAGCTAAAAATAAAAGCTAATGCAATAAACAAACCATAAGTGGCTATTCTTTTAGAATTCATTATATCTCCTTTGTTTTTCAGTAAATATTTCTAATTAGCAATAGCATCCAGCTTGCTTTCCTCACCGCCAATTACCTTGAGAATTACCTTATTAGGAATGCAAGTAATTTTTTCGCCATTATAATGCATACTTTTGTGTTTTACACATACCTTATCAGGACAACTGGCGTCAATCATTCTAACATGTCCATCTTTAATTTCAAGGGTATTCCATTCACCATCATCATGCTGTATTTTATATATAATATCTTCGTTTAAATTAAAGGTTTTATTTTCTTGTCCATTAATAATAACAAGTACATTTCTACCCTCTGATTTTCCTAGTTGCATTACTAGTAATATAATAGCTATCAATACTACGATACCGCCAATTAAAAAAAAGTCATTTTTTTTCATACACTCATACCTTACGATAATAAGGAGCAAGTCCTAACTTGCTCCATGATTATGTTACTATAATATATAGTTCTGAATTTAAGCTTTAATTAAAACATAGCCAGAATTATATAAATCATACCAGTAGATAACAATTCTACAGGCATATGTTTGAATTCCTTACTTAATCTTGAGAATACAAGATGTCTTCTCACTGAATAAACCAAAAGTAAAACAATGATTATGGTTATAACCGTACTTACAATAGGGCTAACACTATCAATAGTAAAGGGCTGAATAACCAATACAACAGGAATTATTACAAATAGACTATCTGACCTAATTTTATCAATCATTTCATCCTTATAGAAAATTCTATTTAATATTCCTAAGGCAATACCAGTTAAAATAAAACCCATTACAACTTGAGAAAATCCGTTTGATAAATATTTAAATTTTACAAGTTCATTTCCAAAAACAGCTCCCTCAGCCATAAATTCTCTTATAATAGAAATTATCAGAAGTGAAGCAAATGCTCCTGCTCCTTCAAGTAAAAAGCGGTTATAGTCTGTATCACCATCAGAATCAAGAATATTCTTTGCAATAAGTATACCTAAGAAGATATGGAGAATATATGTGTTTTCAATTTTATATCCTAGAACCTTAATTAATACAATCTGAAACAATGAATAGGTAAGGGATACCATAAGAATTATAGTACAAGTATATCTACTCCATTTGGGAAGTGATCTTCCTATTAATTTATCAAGCACAAGGCCAAGTGTAGTTATAAATAGGATAAGAATACCGGTTACAAGGGCATCCTTCATGTTTTGTGAAAAAACTATCATGGCTAGTGCAAATGCTTCCATCGGATATTTTACTTTCATATTCCCTTTCCTTTCTTTATGTTCTTTAATTGTAACTATTCAGAACCCCGAGAATCACGAAGTGGATTCGAGTGCTTCAGCGCCAAAATGGATGTATTTTATCCGTTTTGTGTGCATTGGCATCGTAAGATGCCCTGTAACTGTGAAGGTACTGAACAGTTACATTTAATTATTATTTGGATGTATAAGCGCTAATATAATCATAAGCATTATTAACAAGCTTAAGTATAGCATCGGTTGTTACTGTAGCTCCTGAAATACCATCAATCTCTCCAACCTCATCATTTGTTTCTGTGACATTTCCTTCATCAGGTGAATCGGTACTCTCAGCTCCTTCACCAGAAGCTGCTTTTGTTAGAGCCTTTTCTGTTAACTCAAGGAAATTGCCAATACTGATACTAACACCTGCTACTACATCAGTTTTCCCATTATCATCTATAGTAAGTCCTTCTATAGACTGATTAGCCATAACATAATTAGCTAAAGCATCTGCCTGTTCCTTCCATGTTAGACCATCCTCAGTCATAATATATTCACCAACTGCTGATAGATAGCTCTTATATTCTCCCTCTTTGGTCATGGAATCATATACAAGAGAGGTAATACTTCCATTCTCAACCTTAATTGTAAGCATATAGAGATAACCCTGACCATCTACTTCGTCTGCCTCAACACGGTAGATACCATCCTTTAAACTACCAGCTACATTAGCTACATCTGCCTGTGCATTATCATCTGAATTTGATATAGGGGCTTTGCCTGTTAGATAAATAGGTGCTGAAATACCCTTAAACTGATCAAGATAGCCATCTTCCTCCATCTTAGCACCATAGCCAGGAGATTCGCTATGACTTACAACCTTAACTTCTTGAATTGTCTTTGCATTGCTATCAAAAATTACTTCCAAGGTTACAGGCTTTGGAGCAAATCCAGCGGCTTTAGATACTACAGAATAAGAAGTAACATTTCCACTATCATCAGTAATTTCCCTTGCAGATACAATGCCCTCTGCTCCGGTTACATCTAGGGCACCTGGAAGGTCCTCAGGATTATTATTTTCCTCAACTTTATTATTATCTGTTTTGTCATTAACTAATATCTTACTTCCATATATTACTGCAAAAGCAATAATTGTTACTACTGTTAAAGCAATAATTCCTTTTAATCTATTATCTTTCATATATTTACCTCACTTTCTATAATTGATATTTTAGTTAGCCTTAATTTTTTAAAATATAATCTTACTTAAAATTATTTTTTGCTTTTACCCCGTAAATATGAGGCTTTATAATAAAATCAACTAAACCTGATAGGCAATTTGCAACTAATATTCCATAGAGTACACCTTCAGGTAGCATCCCCCAGATTCTCATTCCTCCTGTTATCAGACCTGCAATAGCAGCTAATGTTACCTTGACTCTTGGAGCAACTGAGGGATAATCCGTTATCATATAACACGCTCCAAGTATTAAGCCTCCTGATAATAAATTAACCAATATGTCTCCTGTAAACAATCCATTCTTGGCAAAGACAAAAGTAATTAGAAGAACTACCAGGGTATAAGTACCGGTTGTAGCAATATTAACAACTCGTCGGTAACATAAATATGCAAATCCTATTAGCAAAAGTAATGCACTAGTTTCACCTAAGGACCCAGGAATATTACCTATAAACATATCCCATTTGGAATAGGCTGAAATATCCTTACCACTTTTTAGAAGCCCAAGGACAGTGGCAGAGCTTATGCCATCCAAACCACTATGATTTGTGCTTACATAATCGGATATGGAGGCAGGCCATAGAAATAATAGCAATGCTCTACCCATAAGAGCTGGATTAGCAAAGTTACTACCGATTCCACCAAAAATTTGTTTAACAACAATTATAGCAAAAACAGATGCAACCATAATAGCCCAGATTGGAGTTGTGGAGGGTACATTAAATGCCAATAATATACCTGTTACGACAGCACTCCAATCGCTTACGGTAAGCTGTTCTTTTCTTATCCTTTGCCAGATGTATTCAGATAATATACAGGTTGTAACTGCTGACAAAACAAGAATAAGAGCTTTTATTCCAAAGAAATAAATTGAGCCAATCAAGGCAGGAACCAAGGCCAAAGCAACATCCTGCATAATATCCTTAGTAGTTCTTTTTATCACAATATGAGGGCTGACTTCATGTAATTTCTCAGCTATCTTTAGCTTCATGTTATTTACCCCTCTCTCGTCTTAGCGCAAAAATTTCATTCTTGGCTTCAGTAATACGGTATGCCAACTCTCTTCTTGCAGGGCAGACATAAGAGCAGCTACCACAGCTTATACACTCTGTTGCATATAGCTTGTCACAAAGTTTAATATCATTTTCTATAGCCGCAAAATCTATCTTGAAGGGAGCAAGTCCTGCAGGACATACTCTCTCACATTCACCACAACGTATACAAGGTGATTCGATTTTAGGAAGATCCTCTAGTATAGTTAATCCTGATGTTGTTTTAGATACACTTCCCGATAATATATCCTTGTCATTGCCAATCATTATACAGCCACCAGTCATAGGTCCACCTTCAATTACTCTTAAGGCATCTACTGTATAACCACCAGCCATCTCAATTAATTCAGTAAATCTTGTTCCTATAGGGACCATAAAATTGCAAGGATTTTTCACCTTTCCAGTAATCGTAACTACACGATTAGTCAGTGGCTTATTGCCTAATACAATATCAGCCAGGGCCTTTGCTGTGCCAACATTATTGACAATAACTCCTATATCGGCAGTTAATCCTCCTGCCGGAACCTCCATTCCCATAACAGCCTCTACTAGCTGTCTTTCTCCCCCTTGGGGGTATCTGGTAGGAAGGATCTTTATTTCGATAGAAAGTCCTTTACCGGCGATAATCCGCTCAAATTCCTTGGCAATATCTTTCTTATTATCTTCATAACAGATAATAGCCTTTTCCGAATCTGATGCTTTAATAAGTAGGAGCACTCCATTAATAATTGAATATCCGTGCTCAGCCATAAGCATATGGTCACAGGTTAAATAAGGTTCGCATTCAGCTGCATTAATAAGAATATACTTAATGGATTTTTTGGTATCGTATTTTATATGTGCAGGAAAACCAGCTCCTCCCATACCAATAATGCCACCTTCATTCATCATTGTAATTATCATTTCTCTGGTATATGAAGAAATATCAACCAGCTCTTTTTCATAATCACTAATGGGCTTTTTTATCTCTATATTATTCTCATCAGACTCAATAATTATAATCTCCACATCATGGTCTGACTCATCTTTGATTTTCCTTATTTCCGTAACCGTTCCGCTAATACTGGCATGAATATTCACAGTACCAAACTTCACCGGCTTACCGATTAAATCTCCCTTTAAAACCTTGTCACCTGTTTTTACAATAGCTTCGCAGATTCTGTTAGGCGATTGTTTCATTGAAATTTCTACAGATTTAGGTGTATACATACGAATTGGTTCTTGGTTACTTAACAGCTTGTCAGTCCCATCAGCCGGATGAATACCACCATGAAAATAGTGTTTCAAATTTTTGAACCTCCTACAGTAGTGGATTAGTTAAATACTCGACAATATTATACAAATATAGATGCTTTATACATCGACAACAATCATAATACGCGATTAAATAAATGTCAAGCAAATAGCTTTTAATTAGTAACATTTAAACCCATATCTCATTTTTTTTGACAAAGTATTCTATAACACTATTTTATCCTAATAATGATAGCATTACAATATTCATCGAAAAAATTCACATCTTTATTCTTTAATAACATATATAAAACCTATACATTCTACAAAACAAAATATTCTTTCTTCAAAATACTCCAATATTTGTTCTTTAATTTTAACATCTTACTCCTCATGAGAATATGATGATATATAGCATTAAGAAAGGAGTTAAATTATGTATCTTTTTATTTCCGCTAAATTATTACCAAATGTTACAATTGCTTCATTTCTATGGAGCTTATATATAAATAATAAAGTTCTAGTTACTATCGGTATACTACTGCTTTTATTAATTTTCTCATTTTCCTTCCTCAGAATCCTTAAAAGAAAGAAAAAGAAGGATAAAAAAAATTATGCTGTCCATCCAATTACCGATTTAATTGGAACAAATCAAGAACGGCTAGAGGAATTAAATAAAGATTTAGAACCTTTCGGATTTGCCTATGATGCTTTTCAGGATTTATTCTTTTCTTTAAAAGAACCCTGGCAAAGAAAATTTGGCTATTGCAGGCTATACGACGAGGCAAGTGCTGCCTTTAGTATGATATTTGACTGTGAACCAATATATTTTCAATATAAAGGCTTAAAGTGGATGATTGAATTCTGGAAGGGTCAATATGGAATGACAACTGGGGGTGAGGTGGGAATTTACTATACTAGTGGTCCCGATTTGAATATACCAGGTTTTTTTAATGGAACCTTTTATCAATGTGTAAAAGATGAGGATATGATAAATATGTCCTTTGCCTTTAAAAAGAACGATAATGTTATATTTACTAGAAGTGATTATCATTGGTGGTTAACAGGATTTAAGCTTGCTGAGTTCTCCCAGCCCTCAGAGCTATCTATGGATATTATTCTTGAACTTTATAACCACAGCATGGCAATGGCTTTTGTAGATGGCTTAAAAAAGGCTGGTTATAGTGCAAATGAATATGCCATTAGGGGAAGAAAAGTTTTCGTTCGTTTTGATAAACCTCATATGAAACAGCCAGTATCCTTAAACTCACTAACCATAAATTTGATGCAGCGAAATAATCGCTCATTTTGTGATTCCTATAACTACCTTACACAATCTTATGTAAGTACCATTGATAAGCTATCATTTGTTAAGATAAAGTCTCCAAATATGTACAATCATATTATGAATATGGGTAAGCCTATTCAGGTATTTGATTCATACAATATTATTAATGGGTTTCTTAAGAGGCAAGATACAATAAAGGAGGAATAATATTATGAACGTAAATAATCGTTTATCTCAAGTGCTCTCCTCATCTCCTAAGTTGCCCTTTGACGATTATTCAAGAATTATTATTATGAGTGATTGTCACAGAGGGGACGGCGGTTTCTCAGATAACTTTACTAACAACCAAAACATATTTTTTGCTGCATTAAATTATTACTATGAAAGAGGCTTCACATATATTGAACTTGGGGACGGTGATGAGCTATGGGAAAACCGTAGAATTAATGATTTAATAAGCACTCACAGTAATGTATATTGGCTTATGTCCCAATTTTATCGTGAAGGTAGATATCATATGCTCTATGGAAACCATGATATTGTCAAAAGGGATTCAGGCTATAGTAAAACCAAATGCAATTCCTTCTTCTGTGATAGTACTGATTCGATAATACCACTTTTTCCTAATATTAAAATAAATGAAGGACTTATATTGGATTACAAACTAGCACCTTGTGAGATATTTCTTACTCACGGACATCAAGCTGATTTACTTAATGACACCTTCTGGCGGTTATCCAGATTTTTTGTACGTTATCTCTGGAAACCCTTGGAGCTAATTGGGGTTAGAGACCCAACCAGTGCAGCAAAAAACGTTGTTCGAAAAGGTAAAGTAGAAAATAGACTTGCACAGTGGTCTGTTAAGAACAATCAGATGATTATTACAGGTCATACCCATAGACCTATATTCCCTCAACCGGGAGAAGTCTTATATTTTAATGATGGCAGCTGTGTTCATCCAAGGTGTATTACAGGTATTGAGCTTATGAATGGAAGCCTATCATTAATAAAATGGGCAATTATGACTAACCCAGACCGCTCTCTATACGTGGGACGGGAGGTATTAGAAGGTCCAATTAAGATAAGTGCATACATGGATAAAAAGATGAAAAGTGCTGTATAGAAAACAAAAAAGCCTCTGTAATGCAAAATAATCCATTGCTTTACAGAGGTGTTGTATTTTTTTTATTCATTTAAGTCAATTACACTGGTAGGACATCCATCTCTAGCTTCTTCAGCCCGTTCTAAAGATTCCTTAGGTATATCTCCCTTTATTGCTTCAGATACTCCATCATCATTATAACTAAAGACTTCTGGACATATTTCAATACATAAACCACAGCTAATGCAGCCCTCTTGATATACGAATGCTTTCATATACACACTCCTTTCGTAGTAAAGCAATTAATCTATCAAGTTTATTATACTAATTATAAAAAAAATTATACTATTGATTAATAATTTAATACTAATTGTAAATGATAAGGGTAAGGATTTTTTTGCATGTATAGGAGGAACTTATGGAAATCGGTAAGGTTTTAATATCATCCTTAGTATCTTTGTCCGCGCTGTTTATTCTTACAAAGATTATGGGTAACAGAGAAATGGCTCAGCTAAGTATGTTTGACTATATAAGTAGTATAGCCATAGGCGCAATAGCTGGAGAAATGGCGGCTATGTCTACGGATAATTTGATAGTTCCTTTGATATCCATGATTTTTCTTTCCTTTTGCACTCTAAGTATTAATTATCTAACCTGTAAATCTATTATACTTCGTAGATTTTTTCAAGGTAAAACTTTACTCTTATATCAGGATGGACAGATTTATGAAAAAAATCTTTTATATGCAAAGCTTGACATTGGTGAATTGTTATCAGAATGCAGGGTCATGGGTTATTATAACTTGGATGATATTCATTCAATTTTTTTAGAAAGTAATGGCAAGATTAGTATTTTACCTATGGATTTAAAGCGTCCTGTAACTCCTGATGATTTAAAATTAAATCTTCCTCAGACTATACCCTTTTCCAATATAATCATAGATGGTCGAATTATGAAGGGGAATATGAAAACCGTTGGAAAGGATGAAACATGGGTTTATAAAAGGTTAAGTCAGAAGGGGATAACTGATATAAAAGAAGTAATGCTTGCCACCTTTGACAGCAATAAGGATGATTTAAATTTTTACTTAAAAAACCATAAGAGATATAGAGAGGATATTTTTGAATAAAGGTATGAAAGGCGGATAAGTTTCATAAGATATTACAAGTTTTTAAGTTAGGAATGTATCGAAAATGCTATCAAAATATAAAGCCAAAAATATTGTTATTTGTGAACTTATTTTATTACTTATATTTTCTTCAGTACTTGTCAAGCAGGATTTAGACCGGGAGGCCACCATGTACACCTCTATGTATGATTCAGATAAAAAGTTTATAAAATGGGTCAGCTTTGATGTTAGCCATAAGGCTATGGATCTAGCCTATAAATATGATGTAGATACTTATGATAGTGAGGTTCATTTAAACTGGATTGAGCTTTTAGCATACCTTGGTAGCAGGTACGGAGGAGATTTTTCAAGATATAAGGAAAAACATATGAGAGATTTAGCAAACCAGCTAATAAATAAAGAAAAAACTATAGATGGCTTAACCAAGGATATGAAATATTATGATTATTACTATGAAGCATATTCTGCAGTACTTTCTGGCATGGTTGGAGAATATATGATTGAGATTACTGACGAATCTAATCCTGAGGGTAAAATACTCGAAAAAAATTATGGTTTAAAAGCATTTTTTCCCATCGCTAAATATTATCCCTACAGCCATTTTGATGATTTTGGAGTATCAAGAAGCTATGGTTTTAAAAGAAAACATCTAGGTCATGATATGATGGGACAGGTGGGTACTCCCGTAATAGCTGTTGAGTCTGGATATGTTGAAGCTCTAGGATGGAATCAGTATGGTGGTTGGCGAATTGGTATTCGTAGTTTTGATAAAAAAAGATACTACTACTATGCACATCTTAGGCAGAACTTTCCTTATAACAAATCCCTTGAAGCTGGAAGTGTAGTCCAAGCTGGTGATGTAATAGGATATCTTGGTAGAACTGGATATAGCAGTAAGGAAAATGCAAACAATATACGTACTCCTCATCTTCATTTTGGCATGCAGTTGATTTTTGATGAATCGCAGAAAGAAAGTATCCATGAAATTTGGATTGATTGTTATGATATAGTTCAATTCTTATATAAGAATCGATGTGAAACCATAAAAAATCCTGAGACCAAAGAATACTATAGGGTTGACAAATTCATTGATCCAGTAGCAGAAGAATATATAAAGCATCAGATATACGATTATAATGACGAGGATATAGGAATACATATATATGAGTGAGTGATATATGCTCTACTACTTGCTTAATATTGTTTTTTTGTATATTTACGTTTTATCAAACATATAAGTCCAAGTAGCAAGGGAATTATATATTGAAAAAATAAATTGATATTAACAATAATATATCTATACAAAAAGTCATATTCAAACTGTGTAGAGCTTACAAAATAGGTAAGGTAATATATAACCATTCCTAAGGGCACAAATAAGAAGCCTATCTCCTTAATATTAAAAAGCCACTTTATAAGGTCCATAAGCACCAGGAATAAAAGGCATATTGTTACAAAATCTGACAGTATGCATATCAAGGTGACAATTACTTCAAACCTTTCAAAGACATTGAAAAAGGATATGCTCTTTACTGTTATATAGAAAGGAAATGGAAGATTTGCTGTTAAGGGTGCTCCAGTTACCCCAAAGGTAAATATTGTGATTACTAAGCTTAGTATTATGAAACTTAGTGAACCAAACCAAAATTTCCTTTTTTGTTTTCTGGTGATGGATATATCAAGTTTATCTGCAAAGAATAAAACCATAAATAAATTACCTCCCACACTGATTACATCCTTTGAGGCCTTAATAGTTGAGGGTAAGTTTATTGTAGAAACCGGCAGCAGATAATCAGCCCGTAATCTGCTTATAGCAGAGAAAAATAGTATACCTATTAATAGTAATATTGGACTTAAAGTAAATTCAGAAAACCTGAATATGGTTTTACTCCCCCTAAGAAGGGCATAATAAACTAAGACTAACATTATCTCCATAAAAAAATCGGATCTAGTTTTAGGCATTAGGGTTAGTTGCAAGGTTAAGGAATAGATATTTAACTTAGTTGTTAGAAATATCAATACCCATAATATATAAAGAACTACCATGGCCTTTGCAAAAATTTTTCCTCCAAGATGAGCCATAATTTCATATATATTAAGTCCAGGATAAGATTTTATTAATAACAAAACAATAGCTGTAAGTGGAAAAATAGCCAATGCAGACCAAGCAGTACTTAAGTATCCACTTCTTCCTCCCTCAATAGCTAAGGCTTTAGGTATCTGCCTAAGTACCGGGCTTAAGGATATAAACAAAAACATAAAAACCACCTGACGCATGGTTAATGGTTTATTCATATGCTACCTCATTTCAAATACTTTTCTAAAACAAAAGCAATACTTGGAATATATGGACTTATGGAATGAACAACACCTAAGGCAATACCACATGCTGATAAGATTATAAAGAGAAATAGATTTCTTTTCTTATTAAGCACTAGCTCCTTTTGCTTAACAAAAGATATAACAAGCAAACCTCCAAAGACATAAATCATAATATCCTCCTAATACAACCTGGTTTAATCATTTCAATTGTTTTCATTCGATTATTTTATACCTGTTACTTACTAAAAATGATTTTGTAATCTGTGAATTTACCTCAAACTCATATTTTATCTCTGAGATCTTATTATCCCAATCCTCCTCATAGTTGCTCCATTTTTTAGAATGCTGATTTTGAATCAGTCTTGCTATATGAAGAATATCTCTTCCTGTAGTAACAGAGTAATTAGTTGATTTTTTTATTACCTTAATTACATATTCATTTTGTCTTTCAGTAAGCTCCCTTAATGCCTTCTGAGTAAAAATCAGCTTTTTGTTATTTATTTCCTTGATCATGGTTTCAAAATCAAGACGTATTACTATAGTAATTTGATTATTCTCCAGTTTGGATTTTAAATTACTCTTTGAATAAGAAATTGATAAACCAACTCCATTGTCAAGGTATATTGGATAAGCTCTTATTATATTTTTAATAAAATTGACTCCTGAAGAGGTTTCCATATCGAGATAATCTACTAAGGCTAGCTTATCAAATACAGCATAGCCCTGGAGCAAGAAGGAATTGTTTTCTGCTATCAGATACGGTACTAGGCCACTCGTTGAATTATTTTCCAGCTCATTTAAAATATTAACTAAGGTATTATCATTTCTTGTAACCAACTCCTGCTGTTTTTGTTCTACAGCTTCAAAATCCTCATGGACAATCTGACCATTCTCGATGCTTTTAGTTATAAATTCTTCTGCCTTTATAGCTTTGGTGATGAATATCAAAGACTCCATCTTAACAGTTTCATCTCTGGACAGAAAATCCAAACATTTGTCGATACCCTTTTCGGCTGCTCTTTCTCCTAAGAGAAAATAGCCTGTATTTGCTATGGAAATAGTTTTCTTGTTTTTAAGCCGGAGATTTTGAAAGGCCTCGTAAGGAGTGTACCCTCTACCTTGGGATATTTCCTCTGTTCCTGAGCCTCCCTTTTCTGGGTCAACTCCCTGGGCAGAGCTATATAATGCCGTAAGAATATACTCATTTTCAGAGAAATCAATCCCCATTACATGTATAAAATTTATCTCATCAATTTCCATACGATTCATATCATGACTACAGCTACATAAGAGAAAAGATATTAGTATTATTAATAAATACTTCTTCATTTTGCTCTATCCTTCCCATCACCTTGTTTTGTCTTGTTATTAGGAGCAATATCATCGGGTCGTTTCTTGAAATATTTTATGGGAAATCTGAATAAGGTATCCTTAACATTACTTTCTTCAACATCAACAAATGGTGATATATAAGCTGTACCGTAATTGTTAAGACTACATAGGTGAGTAATTAATACTATTAAGCCAATGGTAAGCCCCAAGAAACCTCCCACTGCCGCTAAGATAGCAAGAGCAAATCTAGTTAGTCTGATACCACTGCTTAAATCCTGGTTGGGCATAATAAAACCTGATATCCCTGCCAATGCGACAATAACCACTACTGCAGGTGATATCAAATTAGCCGCAACTGCTGATTGGCCTACTACCAAGCCTCCTAAAATCGACATAGCAGTTCCCACTGCTTTAGGAAGCCTTAATCCAGCTTCTATAAGAATCTCAAAGGAGATCAAAAGCCCCAGCACCTCGGCAGCAGATGAAAATGGCACATTTTGCTTTGCAGCCTGTGTTGATAAGGCCAACTGTACTGGTAACATCTGACTCTGATAGGTAGTAGCTGCAATATAAAATGCTGGTAAGAAAATAGTCATTATCATAGATAGATATCTAATTATTCTTAAGGATGATCCTACTAAAAAATGATTGGCATAATCATCTGGTGACTGCATTAACATTGGTAGCTGACATGGCAGAAGGTATGCAAAGGGAATACCATCTACTACTAGTGCCACTCTTCCATCTGATAGATTAGCAGAAACTCGATCAGGTCTCTGGGTATACATAATCTGTGGAAATATACTGTGCTTATTCTCAACCAAAAATTCCTCAATAAAGGCTGGAGTAGATATATTATCTATATCAATACCATTGATAATATCACGTATTTTATTGACAGTAGAAATATCTGCAATATTACTAATATATATTAAGGCTATATCAGTTTTTGATATTTTGCCCACTGTTAATGTCTCCACTACCAGATGCTCAGACCTAATTCTTCTTCTAATTAAGGCGGTATTCATACGCATGACTTCTATAAAGGATTCCTTTGAGCCCTTCATAACATTTTCTTCAGATGGTTCTTGAATAGAACGTTTCTCAAACATACGTATATCGTATACAATTGCCTTTTCTTCTGAATTAAAAATCAATGCAACCATACCACTAAGAACATACTTTATTAAAAGCTGATAATCAGTTTCCTCCTTGGTAAAAACGTGATAAGCACCTCCCTCTTGTAGATAATCCATCATTTGACGTTCAGTATTACAGTGGACTAGATATGGATCAAATTTTAAAGACCTAAATACTGCATCATCAAATAAAGCCTGATTAATAAGACCATCAACGCAGAATAAATGTACAGTTAAATTATTCTGATTAATCTTTATTGGTCTTATAACCACATCTCCACTTTTAGAAAACAATTCCTTAAGCCAAATTGAATTAATCCTATTTTCCATATCATCCTTCTTTCCATTAAAAAGCAAAGTAAATATATATAATATAATTTCCTTACTCCTGCCTAAATATACATAAATCGGATATAAATATCTTAAATACATTAATAAAAGAGCAATCAAAAGAGACTGCTACATAACATTACTAGGATAACTTCGTCATTCCTTTAGTATTGTTTTGTAACAGTCTCTTCTTGTTGCCAACTATAATTATGCAGGATTAATTGAAGTAATCATTGGCTACATCCTTAATATGTACTGGGAATACCTTCCCCTTAACCATTCTTTTTAGAAAAAGCTCTGCTTCTCCTTCATCATCTGTAATGTTTTCAGCTAAGCAATAATTATTTAGATTCTTATCATTGCTGCCCTCTCTTATACACTCTAAGCTATAGAGTGCATTCTTAAAAAATAAATTATAAACGATCTCATTATCCATTTCCTTTACATAAGTAGTTCTGTTTCTTAAAGATTGCATCATAAGCAATAATGCCACCCCTTTATCATAATATTTTAAGATTCTGTCAACTTATTAGACAATATAATTATATCAACTAAATGAAAATAATTATATATAGATTATTGAGATTCTCTATGTAATTAATAGAACTCCAGCCATATTAGACCAAATATGAACTCTTTAAATGTAAATGATTGAAACTTATTCCATTTATGGAATAATTAGTGGTAATACATTCTTGTACAAAATAAAGGTAAGTCAGTAAATTCAACATATATGATAGACTCTTACTGATTTACCTTTATAAGAAGTTTTTTTATATATTATATTTGTATTGCTTCATTAGTAGCCATCTGTTTATAGATAGCATAACGTTCCTTTGCTTGATTCTCTGCTTGCTGGAATAATTCCTCTGCATTATCAGGAAATCCTTTAATTAGAGAGCTGTAGCGGACCTGCCCCATTAAGAACTCACGAAAGCTTTCACTTGGTTCCCTAGAATCAAGTATAAATGGATTCTTTCCTTCATTTTTGAGCATGGGATTGTATCTGTATAGATGCCAATATCCAGCTAGAACGGCCTTTTTAATATTAGCCATGCTTCGACCCATACCTTCCTTGAGTCCATGGTTAATACAAGGAGAATAACATATAATTATCGAAGGTCCTTTATAGGACTCAGCCTCCCGAAGGGCTTTTATAAGCTGTGTATTATCTGCATTAATGCCTACTTGTGCCACATAGACATTTCCATAGGTCATCATCATCCTGCCTAGGTCCTTCTTGCCCTGCTTCTTACCTGAGGCAGCAAATTTAGCAATGGCTGCGGTAGGAGTCGACTTTGATGCCTGTCCACCAGTATTAGAATATACCTCAGTATCGAATACCAGTACATTGACATCCTCTCCTGATGCAAGTACATGGTCAAGTCCACCATAACCTATATCATAGGCCCAGCCGTCACCACCAACAATCCATATGGACCTTTTCGTTAGATAATCCTTATTTTCTTTAATATCTTTTACAATATTCATAACTTCTACATCTGTAGAACTGAAGTTTTCCAGTAGCTCTAGAACTTTTCTACCTGCTTCCTGTGATGCATCGCCATCATCTTTGTAATGTATCCAGTCATGGAGTGCTTCCTTCACCTTGTCTTCTACATTCTTTCCATTTAGGATTCTCATATTTTCTTCAAGCTTATTTCTTATCTGCTTTACCCCTAGATACATTCCAAAACCATATTCAGCATTATCCTCAAATAAAGAATTTGCCCAGGAAGGACCTTTTCCTTCTCTATTTACTGTATAGGCTGTACTTGGGGCTGAGGAAGCCCATATAGACGAGCAGCCTGTAGCATTAGATATCATCATCCTTTCACCGAACAGCTGTGTGACAAGCTTAATATAAGGTGTCTCTCCACAGCCTGCACAGGCTCCTGAAAATTCAATTAGGGGAGTCTTAAACTGACTATCTTTAAAGGCCTGACCATAGGAAACATTCTCTTTAAAACTAATACCCTCCATAGCAAATATCCAATTAGGAACCTCAACCTCAAGCTGTGTCTCAATGGGTTTCATAATTAATGCCTTACCCTTTGCTGGACAAATATCGGCACAATTTCCGCAGCCTGTACAATCCATGGGACTAATCTGAATTTTATAATGTAACCCTTCAAAGGCTTTTCCAGTAGCTTTCTTAGTTACAAAGGTTGAAGGAGCCTTATTAAGCTCGTCCTCATCCAAGAGAAACGGTCTAATCACAGCATGGGGACAGACGTAAGAACATTGATTACACTGAATGCAACGTTCTTCTATCCATTCAGGAACATTAACAGCAATACCTCGTTTTTCATAGGCAGTTATTCCTGAGGGAAATGTTCCATCCTCTATGCCAGAAAACGCACTAACAGGAAGCTCTCCTCCCTTAAGCTCAGACATTGGTCTCACTATCTTACTTATAAATTCTGGCTCATTAGCCATATATTCTTTATCATCTGTGGCATCTATCCAGTTTTCTGGGATGCTAATCTCATGAACAGCCTCAATGCCTTTATCTACAGCTTCCTGGTTCATCCGAACAATCTGCTCACCTTTTTTACCATACATTATATTAATTACAGTTTTTAATTCTTTAATATAAACATCAGCGGGTAATAGGTTTGTTAGTTTAAAGAAAGCACCCTGCATAACCATATTAATTCTATTACCAAGACCAATATCATCGGCAATTTTTATAGCATTAACTAGATATAGATGAGCTTTTTTCTCTAGCAGCTTGCGTTTCATCTGGGCTGGAAGATGTTTATCTAGCTCCTCTTCCTTCCACCCAGTATTAAGAACAAAGATACCACCTGGCTTTAAGCTTTCCAACATATCATACTTGTTCACATAGGAAGGGTTATGACAGGCAATATAATCGGCCTGGTTTACCAAATAAGTCGACCTTATAGGACTACTTGAAAACCTAAGATGTGATACAGTAATTCCTCCTGATTTCTTTGAATCATAATCAAAATAAGCCTGAACATTCATATCAGAATGGTCACCAATTATTTTAATTGCCTGTTTGTTAGCACCGACAGTGCCATCAGAGCCAAGTCCCCATATCTTGCAGGCCTTCATGTCCTCTGGCTCGGTATCGATACCATCAACACTTTCCAGTGAAGTCTTTGTCACATCATCAATCATTCCAATGGTAAATGAGTTTTTAGGCTGGTCCTGCTTTAGATTCTCATAAACTGCTGCAATATGATTGGGTGTTGTATCCTTAGATGCAAGCCCATATCTACCACCAACAATTAGTGGTGGGTTATTATTATCCTTATAAGTTGCACATACATCCAAATATAAGGGTTCTCCTATAGCCCCAGGCTCTTTAGTGCGATCTAGAACTGCAATCCTTTTAACTGTTGAAGGTATAGCTTCTAGGAAATGTGCTACTGAAAATGGTCTATACAAACGAACCTTTACAAGTCCATATTTCTCACCATTATTATTATAGTAATCAATGGTCTGTTCTATGGCAGGAGTTATTGATCCCATGGCAATTATTAAATACTCTGCATCTGGGGTTCCATAATAGTCAAACAAATTATAATATCTTCCTGTTCGTTCTCCAAGCTTTTTCATATAATCTTCTACAGTTGTAGTCAAGTCAAAATAGAATTGATTTGAAGCCTCTCGTCCTTGAAAATATATATCTGAGTTCTGGGCTGTTCCCCTAAAGCATGGTTTATTAGGTGAAAGAGCCCGCTCTTTAAAGGCTCTAACAGCATCCATATCAAGAAGCTCGCCGTAATCTCTATATTCAAGTACCTCAACTCTTTGTAACTCATGTGATGTTCTAAATCCATCAAAGAAATGTACAAAGGGTATACGCCCCTTTATCGCTGCAAGATGTGCAATTGGAGCCAAATCAGCAACTTCTTGCACTGATCCTGAGGCTAGCAGAGCACATCCAGTCTGCCTAACAGCCATAACATCTTGATGATCTCCAAATATGCTTAGAGCATGAGTTGCAATTGCTCTGGCACTAACATGTATAACTCCTGGTAGCAGCTCTCCTGAAGTTTTATATAGATTTGGTATCATTAAAAGTAATCCCTGAGAAGCAGTGAATGTTGTTGAAAGTGCTCCAGCCTGCAATGAACCATGGAAGGCACCACTAGCTCCTGCCTCTGATTGCATTTCCGTCACATTCACTGTTTGTCCAAATATATTTTTTCTTCCGTCAGCT
>CAZMYP010000012.1:0-37895 GCA_964570535.1 uncultured Herbinix sp. | reverse complement strand
TATTACACCAAAAGCCCCATCCAATGCGCTGGGGCTTTTTTAATTTAACAATATACTACAAAATAACAATTATTTATTGATATCTATTAAGGAGGAGAATATTATGTCAACACCTTATAATCATAAGGAAATTGAAAAGAAATGGAGAAAATACTGGGAGGAGAATCCTGTCAATGTAAATGATGGTAAGAAACCAAAATACTACTGCCTAGATATGTTCCCTTATCCCTCAGGAAGTGGACTTCATGTTGGACATTGGAGAGGTTATGTTCTAAGCGATGTTTGGAGTAGGTATAAGATGTTAAAGGGCTACTATATAGTTCATCCCATGGGCTGGGATGCATTTGGTCTTCCCGCGGAGAACTATGCCATAAGCATGGGTGTTCATCCCAGTATATCTACTAATGAAAATATTATAAATTTTAAAAAGCAGATTAATGATATTGCAGCAATTTATGATTGGGATATGGAGGTTAATACAACGGATCCCAATTTCTATAAATGGACTCAGTGGATTTTTATAAAAATGTTTAAGGCAGGTCTAGCTTATGAAAAGGAAATGCCAATAAATTGGTGTCCTTCATGTAGGACTGGTCTAGCAAATGAAGAGGTTGTAAATGGTGGATGTGAACGCTGTGGTGAACCCGTAACTAAGAAAAATCTAAAGCAATGGATGTTAAAAATAACTCAGTATTCTGATCGTTTACTAGATGATCTTGATAAGCTTCAATGGCCTGAAAAGGTTAAGAAGATGCAGTCCGATTGGATTGGCAAAAGCTATGGCGCAGAAGTGGATTTTGCTGTAGACGGAAGTGATAAAAACATCCGTGTATATACCACAAGACCAGACACCCTTTATGGTGCTACTTTTATGGTATTGGCCCCAGAGCATACATTAGCCAAGGAGCTTGCTATACCCCAGCAGAAGGAGGCAGTAGAAGATTATATATATAAGTCTTCAATGAAATCCTCTGTTGACCGTCTTCAGGATAAGGTAAAGACTGGCGTATTTACAGGCAGCTATGCCATTAATCCAATGACCAAGCAACCTATTCCTATCTGGCTGTCTGACTATGTCTTGGCTGATTACGGTACAGGAGCAATAATGTGCGTACCAGCCCATGATGATAGAGACTTTGAATTTGCTACTAAATTTGGAATTCCGATTATACAGGTAATATCCAAGGATGGTAAGGAAGATGTTCAACTACAGGAGCCGTATACACTACCAGGAATTATGATTAATTCAGAGCAGTGGAACGGTATGGATTCAGAAAAAGCAAAAAATGAGGTTCCTGATTTAATGGAGAAGCAGGGAATCGGTAAGAAGACAGTTAATTATAAGCTTCGTGATTGGGTGTTCTCACGTCAAAGGTATTGGGGTGAGCCAATTCCAATTGTACATTGTGAAAGCTGTGGTGCAGTTCCAGTTCCTGAAGAGGAGCTACCATTATTACTTCCTGAAATAGAGAAATATGAGCCTAGTGGTACAGGAGAATCTCCCCTTGTGAATATTCATGAATGGGTTAACACTACTTGTCCAAAATGTAAAAAGCCAGCGAAGAGGGAGACTAATACTATGCCTCAATGGGCAGGCTCTTCTTGGTATTTCCTTCGTTATATTGATAATAAGAATGACAATGAACTTGTTAGTAAAGATAAGGCTGCCAAGTATCTGCCTGTAGATATGTATATTGGAGGAGTGGAGCATGCAGTATTGCATCTGCTATATGCCAGGTTCTATACCAAATTTCTGAAGGATATAGGAGTGGTAGATTTTGATGAACCCTTCACTAAGCTTTTTAATCAGGGGATGATATGCAAAGACGGAGCGAAGATGAGTAAATCTAAGGGCAACGTAGTATCACCAGATGGGTTAATAAAGGATTATGGCTGTGACTCCTTAAGACTCTATGAATTATTTGTGGGACCTCCTGAGCTGGATTCGGAGTGGGATGATAGAGGAATTGAAGGTGTATATCGCTTTATTAACCGTTTCCATAATCTGGTTATGGACAATAAGGATAAGGATATTAAAGCAACTAATGAGATGATTAAGCTTAGAAACCGCTTTATATATAATATAACCACTAGACTTGAAAATCTTAGCCTTAACACTGTTGTTAGTGGATTTATGGAATATAACAACAATATGCTTGAGATGGTTAAAAAGGCTGGTGGCATTGATAAAGAGACCTTAAATACTGCATTAATTATGCTTGCACCATTTGCACCTCATTTAAGTGAAGAACTATGGTCACAGATGGGAAATAAGAACTCTGTATTTGATAACGCTTGGCCTATCTATGATGAAGACAAGATGAAGGACAGTGAAATTGAAGTTGCCGTACAAGTTAACGGAAAAACCAAGGGTATTATAAAGGTAGAAGCTGAGGCGGCTAAGGAGTTAGTTATTTCTATGGCTAAGGAAGCCCTGGCTGATAAGATATCAGGTAGCATAATCAAAGAAATTTATGTTCCGGGCAAAATAGTAAATATTGTTGTTAAATAAGATGAGGCTGCTGCTTAATTAGCTTTAATTTTATAAAAATACCTTTGATATTCACAAATAATGTGTTAAAATATAACCTGAAGTTAAGAACATAAATTTATCTATTAAAGATAGATAGTGTTAAAATAGTGTTATAGGAATACCTACTATAGTAAGACATATAAATTACAAAAGGCATTTATTGATATATTATAAAATCATCTGCATAACTTAAATTGAGGGATTAAATATGAAGGTATTTACAAAATTTAACAAAAGAGATTTATGGAGTATCCCAAATATCCTATGCTATATCCGTCTTTTGCTGATACCGATTTTTGTAATCAAATATATCAGGGCACAGGAGCCTGTAGAATATGTACAGGTTGCAATTATTATTTTTGCATCAGGTATTACTGATTTTCTTGATGGGTTTATAGCAAGATCCTTTAATATGATAACGGATTTTGGTAAGCTTATCGATCCTGTGGCAGACAAACTGACCCAGGCCGCGCTAATATTCGTATTGGTGGTCAAGATAAAATGGATGTTCTTATTGCTTATTCTATTTGTGGTTATACAATTGTTTATGCTAGGAGCAGGCTTGGTCATGCTGAAGAAAGGTAAACGCTTAAACGGTTCAAAATGGTTTGGCAAAGTGTCAACAGCAGTATTTTATGCAGTTATGCTGGTTTTGGTGGCCATGCCTAAGCTGAAGCAATCAATTGTAAATGTACTTATGCTTATATGTGGAGTATTTCTAGCATTGTCCTTTGCATTATACGTTAGAGAATATATCAGAATGTATAGAGAGCTAAAGGAAGGGAAACAAGCAGATGTTGGAGTTGTATAAAGCTTTAGATTAAACTAGCTATATCTTTTAATTCAAATACTCAAAAAGGCTCCGCAAGAAAGGGTTTCGCAAGCGAAACCCTTTCTTGAATGATTATTTCTTGGTAGCAATTAATTTTCTTAGCATTTCAAATTGTGTTCTATCCTTCTGAGACATGTTTTTAGTGAGAGTTTCCATCATAAAATCACTTTCGTCTTTACTAAAGCTTAAATTCTGATCCTGAAGCTTTTTGTTAGTGCTAATGATAAGCGGTAGCATTTTATCCATTGATTTTCCTTCAGCTTCTTTAACTAATTCCATTAAAATGGCAAGCTTACGGGGATCTAAATTCTTTGTATTGGAATTATTATTGGAGGTATCAGCCATATTATCACTCCTTGTTCTCGTCAGATTTGTTATTATCATCATATGACATGGGACCTAAAAGCATTCTAAGGTTTTCAAAGGTTCCCATCTGTTCAGGAGGTATCATGGCTTTTAGTGATTCCATCATACTAGTAGAGCCATTTTCTTTAGGGGCTAGATAATTATCCCTATCTGCTTCCTTTGAATCTTTTTCATTCCCATCTGCTTCGTCTAAATCTTTTTTATATATATCAGCTTCATATAAATTTTCATTATATAAATCTTCTTTATTTGAATCTTCTTTATCTAGGCTTTCTACTTGGTTTTCAGCAAAAAGTGAAGATAAATCAAAGCCCTTAAAGCTATTCATAAAGCCACTAGTATCATCACCCTCAGATCCTTCTGTCTCAAAGCCCTGCATGACATTCATAGCCTCCATATAAGTATTATACATTTCAAAGGCCTTCTTAGCTTGAAAGATATTGAGTATTTTGTCTACAAATGAACGCTCCTGCTGATTACAATTTGGCCTTATTTTATTTAGCAAGGTTTCCATGTCTGCCTGTTCACTTTCAAAGCCACAGGCAGTCATATCTTTAGAATTATATTTACGCATACATATAATAAGCTCGTAGAGCTTAACGAGCAAATTCAAAGTTGGTTTTGACCTTGCATCCACATATGGTAACGCGGTTTTTAGAATTTCTGCTGTATGAAGAAAGCTTTCCTCTGCCATAGCTTCTCCCATCGTATGTATTCATTATAGTATATTCACGGGAGGTTCATTCATGCAAATTAATACCCATTAGAGCCATCAAGTTAGGCGGGATAAATCAGATGGTCATCATCAATATTATATAGTATCTCTTCTAGGTAGCGTTTTGCATAATATTTTGCTAATGTTAGGTTCATATCTGAGTAGTTGCCACAATTTATAGCTGTTGCACCAGGGATATTTCCTTCGAAGTCACGGATAAATTCATACATTTCTGTCACCAAGGGCAAAATACTCTTGGAAGTGTAATCCCCACCAAGAAGAAGATAGAATCCTGTTCGACAACCCATAGGGCCGAAGTATATGGTTTTATCAGCATACTCTTGGTGATTTCTAAGATAGGTGGCAGCAAGATGTTCAATAGTATGAATTTCACCAGTAAGCATAACGGGCTCATTATTAGGTCTGGTCATACGAAGGTCAAAGGTGGTAATAATCTCACTACCTAACCGGTCCTTCCTAGATACATAAACTCCAGGAAGTAATTTGTTATGGTCAATTGTAAAGCTTGCTATCTGCTTCATGATATACAGTCCTTTCTATTTTGTGATATGTTATATATAGTTATATTGTAACTTGCTAGACTTTTCATGTCCATACTTATTTACTAACTTACCCAATGTCCTTTTATGAAAAATTAAGAAAAATATGATATTGAGTGGATATTATTTATTAATAATATGTGTTATTATTAAATAGGTTTATCCTTAAACCTGTAAATTATCGAATTGAAACATAAAGACTTAACACTATTATAGAATGAGGTGCTAATATGGAAGAGTTAAGGAGTAAGCAGGTAAAGCTTTATGATGAGGACTTAAAGCGTAGAGAAAGATCTAACAGAGAGTATCTTATGAAATTAACTAATGATAATCTTCTGATTAATTTTAAATTGGAAGCTGGAAGATATACAGGAAGAGAACTTAGTAGTGATGCACATACTGGATGGGAATCTCCTGTATGTCAGTTAAGAGGACATTTCCTTGGTCATTGGTTATCAGCTGCAGCCTACCATTATTATATCAGTGGTGACATGGAATTAAAGGCAAAAGCTGACCGGCTTGTTGATGAGCTGGCAGAATGTCAGAAGGATAATGGAGGTCAATGGATTGGGCCAATTCCCGAAAAATATCTAGACTGGATTGCTAGTGGAAAAGATGTTTGGGCTCCTCAATATACCCTTCACAAGGTATTTATGGGCCTGGTTGATATGTATCTATATGCAAATAACAACAAAGCATTAGAGATTGCAGATATATTTGCAGATTGGTTTGTGGAATGGAGCGGTAGATTTAGTAGAGAAAAGTTTGATGATATTCTTGATGTAGAGACAGGCGGAATGCTGGAAGTATGGGCAGAGCTACTTAATATTACCGGTAAGGATAAATACAAGCTCTTATTAAAGCGCTATTACAGAGATAGATTGTTTGGCCCCCTATTAGCAGGAGCAGACCCACTGACTAATATGCATGCCAATACTACTATACCTGAGGCTCTTGGCTGCGCTAGAGCCTATGAAGTGACCGGAGAAGAACAATGGATGGATATTGTAAAGGCCTATTGGAACTGTGCTGTAACCGAGAGAGGCTATTTGGCCACAGGTGGACAAACCTCGGGTGAGATTTGGATGCCCAAGATGAAGATGAAAGAAAGATTAGGAGACAAAAACCAAGAGCATTGTACTGTGTATAATATGATAAGGTTGGCAGAGTTTTTATTCAGATATACAAAAGACCCTGCATATATGCAATATATTGAATATAACCTCTATAATGGTATTATGGCACAGGCTTATTATAAGGAAAATGGCTTAACTGGCTGTAAACATGATTATCCGTCCAAGGGACTACTGACTTATTTCCTTCCTATGAAGGCTGGATTAGTTAAGGATTGGAGGGGTGAAACAGACAGCTTCTTCTGTTGTCATGGTACAATGGTGCAGGCAAATGCCAACCTAAATAGGGGTATATACTATAGGGACAAGGATGAAATTTTTGTCTGCCAATATTTTGATTCACAGTTGCAGGTGAATATAGATAAAGAGGATATAACAATTATCCAGAAGCAGGATAAAATGAGTGCTAGTAATATGAATTCCTCAAATACAGCTGGTAGCCAAGTGATAAGTGAAATTAATGTATTTAATGAAAACATGCCTAAGTATAGAAAGTATGATTTTCTTGTACAAACCTCTGTAGAGAAAACATTTACCATTAATCTTCGTATCCCCCAGTGGATTACTTCTGAGGCTATAGTCTATGTAAATGGAATAGAAGAGGGTAAAACACTGGATAAGAGTAAATTTTTTAGTATAAGCCGGGAATGGAAGGGTGAAACCACAATCAGCATTGTATTACCTATAGGAATTTCCTTTGTTCCCCTTCCTGACAGCCCTGAAATAGGAGCTTTCCGCTTTGGACCTGAGGTGTTGGCAGGCATCTGCGATACAGAAAGAATTCTCTACTTAGAAAGCCAGGACATTAACTCTGAGATTATTATGGAAAATGAGCGAGAATGGGGTAGCTGGCGTTATTTCTTCAAAACAGTCAACCAAAACCCTGTTATTGAGCTTAGGAGATTAAGAGATATAGGATATGAACCTTTTCAGGTTTATTTTAGGGTAAAACACAAATAAAGAATAAAATCATACATTGATTCTTAGCTATTTAGTCTGATATAATTCAGGTGTTTACTTTTGATTTGCATATATATAAAAACGTTTTACATATATCCTAGATGAAAGGATTTGAATAAGTGATTACATTAAAAGAGATAGCAAAAAAATGTGGCGTTTCAATAACTACTGTATCTAATGTTTTAAACAACAAACCTAAGGTTAGTGATGAAACCAGACAAAGAATACTTGAGCTAGTGAAGGAAACTGGATATCAGCCAAACTATTTTGCTCAGGGAATGCGAAAGCAGAAGACCAGAATCATTGGAATTATTGTAGAGGATTTGGAACTATTTAGTACACCAGCCATAGTAGAAGCTATTATAGCCTATTGTGATGATAATAATTATCGTACTATACTTGTTAACATGAGAATATATGATAAATGGAAAGATACCTGGTATGCTGATGAAGAAAAAATTCAATCAATTCTTCAGCCAATGGTTCAAGAATTGCTATCAGTTAAAGTGGACGGAATTATGTATGTTGCAGGCCATTGTAGGCATATCGATTATTTTAATGAGGATTTCGATATACCTGCTATTATAGTGTATGCTTTATCAGAATCACGGAGATTTCCTTCAGTTATATTTGATGATGAAAAGGGTGGTTATGATATTACTAAATATTTGATTTCAATGGGACATCGTAAAATTGGTGTTATATCAGGAGCTAATAATAATCTGCATACTCATTATAGACGTTTGGGATATCAAAAGGCTTTATTTGAGGAGGGTATTTTATACAATCCTAGTTTGGTTTTACATGGAGATTGGGAAAGACCTTCTGGATATAAACCCGCGGAAAAGCTTGTAAAGGAAGGGGTTACAGCAATTTTCTGTATGAATGATCGGATGGCAGCTGGAGCATATGATTATCTTTATGATAATAATATAATCGTAGGACAAGATATATCCATAGTAGGGTATGACAATAATAATATTTCGGAGTATCTAAGACCCCCCCTTACAACTAATGATATTCCCCTAAGGGATATCGGTAAAACCGCAGCAAAATATTTCTTGAATTCGCTTGAGGAGAACCATGACACTAATACTAAAAAAGAGATTTTAAGGTTACCATGTAACATGGTTATAAGAGAATCTGTAAAAAGTATTTAACTTAATGCAAGAGACTTAAACTGCAAGAAAGAGAGGCCCCTATGACGTTAAAAGCCATAAACCCTATTATCTGGGCGGATTTTCCTGACCCTGATATTATTCGTGTAGATGATACTTACTATATGGTAAGTACAACAATGCATATGATGCCCGGCTGTGTTATTCTGCGCTCATATGATTTGGCCAACTGGGAAATTGCCACTTATGTATATGAAACCTTGGATGGAACACCTGGTCAAAGACTAATGAATGATAGAGGTATATATGCAAATGGAATGTGGGCACCCTCCTTCAGGTACCACAAGGGTAGGTTTTATATAGTTTTTGCAGCTAATGATACAAAGAAGACATACCTTTATACTGCAGAAAGCATTGAAGGCCCCTGGGATAAGAAAGTTATTAAAGGCTTCTATCATGACAGCTCCCTATTGTTTGATGATGGAAGGGTTTATCTGGTATATGGAAATAGAGAAATATGGATAACTGAATTGGAGAGCAATCTAGCAGGCCCCAAGGCTGGAGGTATCCATAAGCTTATAATAAAGGATAGAGAGGACGCTATTCTTGGGCTTGAAGGTTCACATATTTACAAAATAAATGGAAAATATTATATCTTTATGATACACATTTCATCCTCTGGATATAAAAGACGAACTCAGAGCTGTTATATCAGTGATAAAGTAGATGGACCATACGTTGGCGGTGATATTCTTGATGACCATATGGGATATCATAATTCTGGTGTTGCCCAGGGTGGTATTATAGATACACCAGATGGAGATTGGTATGCTATTTTATTTCAGGATCATGGTGCAGTAGGAAGAATTCCAATTTTAATACCTATGGACTGGGAAAATGATTATCCAGTGTTAGGGATAAAGGGAAGGGTGCCAGTGGAGTTATCTGTTAAGAGTACAAGGCCCCACTATAAATATGCTCCTTTTGTAGGAGATGATGATTTTCGATATAAACTATCAAGTGATGGAAAAATACATTTAAAAAACTACTGGCAGTGGAATCATGAGCCAGATGAGAATTGCTGGTCTGTGACTGAAAACCCTGGTTATTTACGTATTAGAACCTCTGATATTAGACTGAATGTGATAAAAGCAAGAAACACCCTAACACAACGTACAGTGGGGCCAAAGTGTGAAGCTATAGTAACCTTTAATGGAGAAGGAATAAATGATGGTGACTATGGCGGAATATGTGCTTTGCAGAGCATTTATGGATTCATTGGTCTGACAAAAGAAAATGGACAGTATTATATTGTAATGTTAGGCCGTGAGACACCTGTTACAGCACCGGGTAAATGGAAGGAATATAATGATGTAGAGCCTGGGACTGAATTTGAGAAGGTTGAGCTTGATACACCATGGGTAGAGCTTAAGGTAGTTGCTTCCTTTGAGGAAAATGATAGGGCTGAATTCTTTTATAAGGTAAAGGATAAATGGGTAAAGCTTGGAAGGACTATAGACCTAAGGTATACTCTGGAACAATTTATGGGCTGTAGATTTGGACTCACATATTTCTCCACTAAGAAATATGGAGGCTATGGAGATTTTACAGACTTTAGATATAATAATTCAATTGAGAAGGAGAAGTAAAGTATGAAAAAGCAAGGATTTAATCCATATCTTCCATCATGGGAATATATCCCTGATGGTGAACCTTATGTATTTAATGATAGAGTCTATGTTTATGGCTCACATGACCGTTCTAATGGGTATGCTTACTGCTTAAATGATTATGTATGTTGGTCTGCCCCAGCTAATGATCTGGCTGACTGGCGCTATGAAGGAGTTATATTAAAGGCTACTGATGTGGAGGACAATGAAGACCGTGATAGTTGCCTTTATGCTCCTGATGTAGCTGTTGGACCTGATGGAAGGTATTATTTATATTATGTGGATAGTAAGCGTTCAATAGTTTCTGTTGCTGTTTGTGACACACCGGCTGGATACTACCAGTTCTATGGCTATGTACAATACTCTGATGGAGTAAGATTAGGAGAGAGAGAGGGAGATGAACCTCAATTTGATCCTGGAGTATTGGTTGAGGGAGATAAGGTTTATCTTTACACAGGCTTTTGTTCAAGAGGTGATAAATCAAGAAGTGGAGCCATGGCAACGGTTCTTAGCACGGACATGATAACCATAATCGAGGCTCCCGTTATTGTAGCTCCCAGTGAACCTTATAGTAAGGGAAGTGGGTTTGAGGGACATGAATTTTTTGAAGCTCCTTCTATTAGAAAAAGAGGAGATACCTACTATTTAATATATTCCTCAATTTTAATGCATGAGTTATGCTATGCTACCAGCAAATATCCTACTAAGGGATTTGAATATGGTGGAACTATAGTAAGCAATTGTGATATGGGTATTGATACCTATAAGCCTTCCAATAAGCCTATGGCTTATGGAGGAAATAACCATGGTAGTATGGTAGAGATAAATGGAAAATGGTATATTTTCTATCATAGGCACACTAACGGAACCAATTATAGCAGACAAGCCTGTTTAGAGGAGATTTCATTCTTAGAGGATGGATCAATTCCTCAGGTAGAATTAACATCCTGTGGCCCTAATGGGGGTCCACTTAAGGGCTTGGGTGAATATCATACTTATATTGCTTGTAATTTGTTCTGTGATGAGGAATCAATCTACACAGATTTTACAGGATCATGGATGAATAATCAATTTCCCAAGATTGCACAGGACGGGAAAGATGGGGATGAAGAGATTGGTTATATAGTAAATATGAAGTCATCCGCCACAGCAGGCTTTAAATATTTTGATTTTAAAGGAGTTACCAAGGTTAAAATAAAAGTACGAGGCTATTGCCAGGGTGAATTTATAGTGAAGACGTCTTGGGATGGACCAGTACTTGGGAAAATACCAGTTGTATTCTCCAATGTGTGGAAAGAATACTCAGCTAATATAAGTATGCCTGATGGAGTACATGGACTGTATATTACCTATACAGGTCAGGGAAGTGCAAGTCTTGCATCCTTCACATTTGAATAAAGACATAAAGTAAATAAGCCACACTATTGGCTTATTATAAAGCAATACCTCGGAAGATAGTATGAAAGTATCTTTCGGGGTATTTTTGTCTTCTTATAATGTCGTATTTCTAATTATTATAAGAAAACATGTAAAACGATTTATTTGAAGTTTATATACTCATATGGCATAACATATTAGATAAATTACAGGATTAATTGAACACTATGTACAAAAATAGTTGACATATAAACGAGCGATAGAGTATAATTTTATATATAAGGTTAAACGATTTTCCTAACAAGCTTTTGCAAATATTAAAATGATCTAAAGAGTAAAAGGGAGGCAGTACTTTATGAACAGCATTAGTAAGAAGAAAAAGAGGAGGGGGTATAGAGAACTATTATATATCATGCCTTTTATAGTCTTGGTATTAGTATTCTCATATTATCCATTATATGGATGGATTTATTCTTTTTTTGATTATCAACCACCATTAGCATTTTCCTGGGACTCTTTTGTTGGACTGAAATGGTTTAAAATACTTTTCAAGAGCAAATCTTATGTAAAGCAGACTTTGGAAGTACTAAGAAATACATTTGCTATGAGCGGTATTGCACTTGCATTTTCTTGGCTTCCCATGTTTTTTGCAATCTTTCTCAATGAAATTAAGAACATGCGCTTTCGTAAGTTTGTTCAGACAGTGACGACCCTACCAAATTTTATCAGCTGGGTGTTGGTGTATTCAGTAGCATTTTTGCTTATGAGCAACAACGGTATGTTTAATTCTGTTGGTATGGATTTGGGCATAATAGAAAGACCAATTGATTTCTTAAAATCCAATGAACATATATGGTTTAAAATGTGGTTGTGGCTTACCTGGAAAAATCTTGGATGGGCAGCCATTATGTATATAGCAGCTATATCTGGAATTGATGCAGAGATGTTTGAGGCTGCTAGGGTGGATGGAGCAAGCCGTTTGAGAATCATACGCCATATAACGATTCCTAGCTTATTACCTACATTTTTTGTACTCTTGTTACTGAATATTTCAAATATTTTGAATAACGGTATGGAGCAATACTTTGTATTCCAGAATTCTTGGAACAGAGAGTATATACAGGTTTTAGATTTGTATGTTTATAATTTGTCTACCAGTAAACCCCCTGTGTACTCAGTATCAACAGCCCTTAGTATGTTAAAGAGTATTGTAAGTCTGGTACTACTGTTTGGTGCTAACACCTTCTCTAAGCTTGTGCGTAAGCAAAGTATAATATAAAGGAGTAGATTATGAGTAAGGAAATAGAACTAAAATCCGAGAAAAAAAATAAAATTAAAAATCATTCAATGAGTGATCGATTACTAGATATTATAAATTATACTGTTTTTTCACTATTTGCATTTGTGTGTGTATATCCATTTTACTATATTTTTATTAACACAATCAGCAATAACAAAATAAGTGAAAAAGGAGGTATAATATGGTTTCCCAAAGGTATTCATATACAAAACTATTTAGATGCTGCTAGAATACCTGGACTAGGGCAGGCTACACTTATATCAGTGTCTAGAACTGTTATTGGAACAGCTCTAACTGTTATAATAGCTGCTTTCCTAGGATATATGTTTACTAGAGAAACCTTATATAAACGTAAATTTTGGTATCGATTAGTGGTTATAACCATGTATTTTAACGCAGGTATTATCCCTTGGTATCTTACAATGATGAATCTTAAGCTTACTAATAACTTCCTTGGATATATATTACCTACGATAGTATCTCCCTTTTATATTATTCTAACGAAGACCTATATAGAATCCACACCAAAAGAAATTCAGGAAGCTGCAGATTGCGATGGCGCAGGTGTCTTAACTATATTTTATAAAATAATGCTACCAATATGTAAGCCTATATTAGCAACAATTGCAATATTTACAGCGGTAGGACAGTGGAATTCATTCCAGGATACCTTACTTCTTATGACACAAGAAAAGTATTACACCTTGCAATTTATTCTATATAGATACTTGCAATCCTCACAGTCTCTATCTGCGATAATTAATGCTACAGCAGGCAGCGCTGAAGCGATGCTAGCTAATACACAGACACAGACATCAATAAGAATGACAGTTACAATTATCGTAGCGGTACCAATCATATTGATATATCCATTTTTTCAAAGATTCTTTGTTAAGGGAATTATGATTGGAGCTGTTAAGGGATAAGAACTTGCAAGGTAACTATTCAGAACCCCGAGAATCACGAAGTGGATTCGAGTGCTTCAGCGCTAAAATGGATGTATTTTATCCGTTTTATGTGCATTGGCATCGTAAGATGCCCTGTAACTGTGAAGGAACTGAACAGTTACCTTACAAGCTACATAACATGCTGGAATGATATCCTTTATAGGATTATAGAGGGTTCAGAATATAATATAACAATTTTAAAGAGGAGGAAGATTATGAATTTTAAAAGAAGAGTCAGATTTATAGTCACGATTATCTTAGTATTGGCCATGTTTATTACTGGATGTGCTAAAAAGCCTGATGATAACAAAGGAAAAGATAACAATGGAAACACTGAAAATGGAAATGATGACAAAGTCAGCACAGATAAAACATCCGACCTGGAGCCTATGGTAATTGAAGTCTATTCACAACCAGCTAACTTTCAGGGAGAGCAACCTGGTTGGACAGCTAAGATATTAAAGGATAAGTTTAACATTACTCTTAATATTATAGCTCCACAGGTAGCAGGCGGAGATATATTTGCGGCTCGTTCTGCATCTGGCTTCCTAGGTGATTTAGTTATTCTTGACAATGCCGACATTCAGGCTTGTGTCAAATCTGGATTAATTTATGATGTTTCTGAAGAAATGAAGAAATTAACTTCTTTTGAGGATTTCAAGCTTCAGCTTGATGCATATAATTCTTCCTTAGATGGTGTTAATGAAGGTACTTATTATGCATGGCCTACTGAGATGACTAATACTAGTCCTACAACATTTACACCTATTATTCCTGGCGTAGCTCCAACAATTCCTTGGGATTACTATGCTGAAGTAGGTGCGCCTGAGATGAAGAACCTGTCAGATTTGGTTAAGACTCTTCGTGCAATGCAAGACCTACATCCTACAAACGCAAACGGTGACCCTAGCTACGGAATTACTTTGTGGCCTGACTGGGATGGAACATCTATCGAGAACGCTAATCAGCTTACAAAGTGGTATGGTCAAGAGGTAAATGGATCTGTTTTATTAGATGCTTCTGGAAATAGAATCCCATTAACATCTGATGATGGAGCATATAAGAAAATACTTCAATTTTTCTTTGAAGCTAATCAAGCAGGAGTTGTAGATCCTGACTCCGGAACACAGAACTGGGATTCAGTTAATCAGAAATTCAATTCCAAGCGTGCCTTCTTAATTTGGAATGACTGGCAGCAGGGCTTCTGGAATACAACAGAGCGTGGAAATACTGGCGAAAACTATATTATGGCTCCTGTTAATGATATGTCCATATATCAGCCATCTGATCCTTTCTTCGGAAGTGGTAGAGCATTTGCTGTTGGAACAAAGGATCCTGATAAACAAGCAAGAGTTATGATGCTCTTAGATTGGATGTCTAGTCCTGATGGATTAGAAAGCATCCATGCTGGTATTAAAGGCTTTACTTATGAAGATGCAGCGGATGGTAATGGTTATGTTCGTACTGCAGCTGGAGAATATGCTCTGATGGATAACTCTCCAGTACCAGAAGAATTCGGTGGCGGTTTATATGCTGACGGAATGATTCAGGTGAACCAATGGGCAGTTGCAGGTATTGCTACTAACCCTAAGAATAACACTAGCTATGTAGCTAGCTTATGGCCTGCAGAGGTTGAGAAGGCAAAGACAAAGACAACTAAAGAGTGGTCTGAGAGATTTGGTGCTGAGAACTCTGTTGATTATTTGTTAAAGACTAATACTATAAGCGTAGTACCTTTTGTTAATGTAAATCTTGCACCAGATCCTACTGATATAGCATTAATCAGAAGTAATTGTGGTCAGTTGGTAAAGGATGCATCCTGGAAAATGATTTTTGCTAAGGATCAGGCTGAATTTGATTCTATTTGGAACGATCTAAAAGAAGAACTTGATGGCTTTGATTGGTCGGCTTTAGTGGAATTTGATACTGAGAAGCTTCAAGTACTTGTAGATGAAAGAGCAAAAGCATTATCTAATTAATTAGGTATTTATTATTTGCCTTAAGATTCTTAAGGGGTGCTGCAGGCAGCGCCCCTTTTTATAAGAATAGCAGTAAGCTAAGGGGAGATTAACATGAGAGAATCAATTGATTATTTACCTAACGGAAATAAGTTTATAAGCTGGGAAACTGAGACAAATTATCACCAAGAGATACATGTTTCTGCTAGTCATCCGAATGCTTCAGATGATAATGACGGAACAGCGGAACTACCTTATTTGACAATAAATGCAGCGGCTAAAATAGCTAGTCCTGGAACTCATATATTAATTCATGGTGGTGAATATAGGGAATGTGTTCGGCCTTTACGTGGCGGCGAAGGTCCTGATAAAATCATATGCTATGAAGCCTTTGGTGATGAGAAGGTTGTTATCAAAGCTTCAGAGCTTGTAGAGCAGTTTGAAAAGAGTAGCGGATGGAGAAAGAGTTCGGTATTTACTAATAATGAAAACAAAGATATGGTGCAAATATGGCAAATCAAACTAGACCCAGATATGTTTAGGGGATATAATCCGTTTTGTGCTGTAAATATCTTACATGATAGATTGTTTATTGAGTATGAAAAAACAAATATGGCAACATATCTTAATCGACGAGGAATGGTTTTTTGTAATGGCAGGCCCCTTTATCAGGTGGCATTATATAATCAGCTTTCTGAGAATGAAGGCTCCTATTGGGTAGAAGCAAATGGTCAAACAGTTCATTTTAGACTAGAGGGTGATGCTAATCCTAGTAACCATAAGATTGAGATTACCTGTAGGGAGCAATGCTTTGCACCTGATGTGCCATTCTTATCCTATATTAAGCTAAAAGGGCTGACCTGTGCACATGCAGCTATGGGAGCACCAGTTCCCCAACGGGGTTCTATCTCCTGCTACAGAGGTCATCATTGGATTATAGAAGACTGTACAGTAGATTGGTCAAATGCAGTGGGTATTGATATTGGAAATGAATGCTGGCATCATGATATTATTGAGGGCCAACAAATAGGATATAGTATTATACGAGGATGTAAGATTTACAATGCTGGAGTATGCGGTATTGCAGGGCTTTTTGCAAAGCACTTTTTGATAGAGGATAACCTTATCCAGGGAACGGGATGGCAAAGAATGGAGCTGTCTTGGGAAGCTGGAGGCATTAAGACTCATAATAGTATAGACAGCATGATTCGTAGAAATATATTTACTAAGACCATAAGGGCAGATCATCTATGGCTAGATTGTGGAAATGAAAATAATAGAATCACTCAGAATCTATTTTTGGATGGGATTGAGCAGAGAGAAGCTATATTTATAGAATGTACCAAGGACGAAACAAATTTAATTGATAATAATATTTTTTGGAATGTGGAAGGTCGATTTGATCCTGAAAAAATGCCTAGCGAGAAGGGCTCTTCAGGTTGGTATAAATTAGTTGAGGACAATGTGGTCAATGGCTATGGAGTCTATGGGGAAGGGACCGATTACCTTTATATTACCAATAATTTGATTGGTAAATGTAGAGGAGCTGGATATTTTGCCAAGCCGGTTTCCTTTCGTATGTCAGGAGTGGAAAGAGGTGGCACCTCACGAGATGCCCGTTTATTTAACAATATCTTTTATGAATGCCAGGAAGCTGCAATTACAATGCCAACAGAACATAATGAAGCAGAGGGTAATTTATTTGTAAAGGAAAGGGGGGGTTATCTGAGAGTTATGTATCCTGCCCCACAGGTATGTCTTGATTTACCTGCATGGAAAAAATTCTATGGATTTGATTTAAGAGGTCAGGAAGCATGGTTTGAGATAGAGGTTGATACAGAGAACTTTACATTAGAGTTTAAGCTGCCTGAGGATACTCCGTTTTTCTTTGCAAATCAAGCTGAAAAACGTAATTTTGTATATGATCCTTCCAAGGTGAAGGAAGTTCCTGGTAATAGTCTTGCAACCACAGATTTTTTTGGAAATATAGTAGACCAAGACCTTCGTGTTCCCGGACCCTTTACGGAACTGGTAACAGATAAAATATACAATATTGACCCAAGAAGGTTGAAATAATTAAAGAGGTTATTTGGCATCTGATTAAAATAAGCGTTAAAAAGGAGACGAATTAATGGGATTATTAAACTATACCTTTTTTTCCCGAGTTTTAAGAGAACAAGTAAATGTATCTGTTGTACTACCTACATATAATAGGTGGAGTACTAAGGAGCAGATAGAAGAGTTTTATAGGAAGGGTAAGAAATATAAAACCCTTTATGTATTACATGGAGGCTCAGATGATTGTACAACCTATTATCGTAATACGGGTATTGAAAGATATGCAAATGATAATGGATTTGCAGCAGTAATGCCGGAGGTTAAAAACAGCTTTTATTGTAACATGAAGTTTGGGCCAAATTACTTTGACTTTTTATCTAAGGAGCTACCCATAGTTATGGAAACGGTATTTCCTCTTTCTGACAAGGGAGAAGATCGGTTTGTAGTAGGAAACTCCATGGGTTCTCATGGAGCAATAAAATGGGTGCTAAACTGTCCAGAATTCTTCAACTCAGCCGCAGGAATGTCGGGTGTAGGAGATGTAGAGGAAATGGGATTTTTTCAGGGAAGGGCAGTGGGACCAGCCCTAGAGGCCTTTGGAACTGTGGAGGATTATAGGGGTAGTATGAATGATTTGAAGAAGCTTGCTAAGGATTTGATGGAATCAGGCAAACCAATACCCAGGTTATTTAGCTGCTGCGGAACAGAGGATCCTTACTATAAAGGAACTGTTCAGTACAAAAAATATCTAGATGATATTGAGTTACCACTTATATATGAAACTGGGCCTGGTGGTCATACATGGGAATTTTGGGATGTTTGGTTATCTCGAATTATTAAGTGGATGGGATTATCCAAAGAAGAGGAGGGCAGGTTAGATGGGACTGATGCACTTTAGCTTTTTGCCTCAAAGCCTGGGTTTTCACACTAATGTATATATTATATTGCCCTATGACACTAGTAAGGCTATAGAACCATATAAGGTGCTGTATCTACTTCATGGGGGCGCAGGTAATGCTCAGGATTGGATAAGACATACTAGTATAGAGCGTTATACAGAGGAAAATAATATTGCGGTTGTAATGCCAGAGGTAGGTGGAAGTAGCTTCTATGGGGATATGGTCCATGGCTACAACTATTATACCTACTTAACAGAAGAATTGCCAATGGTAGTAAATTGCTTTTTTCCTATTTCAGATAAACGTGAGGATAGTTTTGTAGCAGGCTTATCAATGGGTGGATATGGTGCATACAAATGGGCATTTGATAAGCCAGACTATTTTTCTGCCGCAGGTAACTTTTCGGGTTTTTCATTTACAGAGGAGATATTCAATACGGATTTAGGGCCACTTTCAAAGAAAGAAAAGCAGGGAGAAAAAGGTATTTGCAGTCTAATATGGGGCTCATATGAGAATATGCTGGGGACTAGTTCTGATACAAGATATATGATAAATAATGCAATTAAGAATAATCTGGATTTGCCAAGGATGTATGCGGCAATCGGAACAGAGGATTTTAGCTATGAACTTGGACAAAGATATTTGGATTATATGAGAGAAAGTGGAATTGAAGTAAAATATTTTGAAATGCCAGGAGAACATCAATGGAAGGTTTGGGATGTTGCAGTTGAAAAATTTATATTATGGGCATTAGATAAGGAGTAAAATTGAATTCTATTAACAAGCTGCTTAATAAAACATATCTAATGCTGAACCTAGTAAATTTAATAACTGCCTTTGGCTTTAGTATGATTGCTTCAATTGTATCCTCTTACGCTGTTTCATTAGGAGCAGGATTGACTCTGGCAGGAACCCTAGCAGGAATATTTTCTTTGTCTGCCTTGTTAATTCGACCATTTACAGGTATAGCACTTGATATTTTAAGCAAAAGGAATATGTCTATTTTTTCGACCATAATGATTTGTATATCATTTATTGGGTATGCTTGTGCAAGTAATATTCCTGTAATGCTATTTTTCAGGGTGCTTCATGGTATGTCATTTGGAATAAGTAGTACGGCTGCTATGGCACTTGTAAGTGAATATATACCAAAGGAACGTCTTGGAGAGGGACTGGGTTATTTTGGACTAGGACAGATCATATCTAGGATATGTGGACCTTATATTGGTATTTTAGTAAGAGATAAATTTGGTTACCAAAAATTATATTTTTTTATTTCAATTCTAACCTTATTGGCAGTTGTGCTGCTTTTTATGGTCAAGGTAGAAAAAAGAGAATTTAAAAGTATTAAGAAGATATCCTCTGCAATACGATGGGAGAACTTGATTGTAAAGGATTGCGTTGTATATGCAATGGTTGCAGGCTTGTTTTCTTTAGTTAATGGTGTCACTAGTTCTTTTCTTATACTTTTGGGAGATGAAAGAGGTATAAACAAAATAGCCTTATTCTTTTCTGTAAATGCAATAGTATTATTTATATTACGATTTATGGTTGGTAGGTTTATTGATAAATCCCGATTAACACCTATTGTAATTATGTCTTTGATTTTAGCATCTACTTCAATGTTTATGATAGGGAAATCTACAGGCGTTTCCATTATATTAGTTGCAGCAGTATTGGTAGCTATAGGACAAGGAACTGGTCAGATTTCTCTGCAATCTGCTTGTATTAAGAGGGTAGATGCAGCTAGAGTTGGTGTTGCAACAAGTACGTATTATATAGGGGCTGATATAGGCCAGGGACTTGGACCTATTATAGGTGGTAAGATATCAGACTTGTCCAGCTATAAGATAATGTTTTATATTATTGCTATCTTAATGTTAATAGGTATAATGGTATTTATTCCTTATCAAATTTATGATAAGAAAAGGATTGTTAATAAATTTTAATTTTGATTTTTATTTACATTATATATATAATAATAAAGAATGAAATTGAAAGGTTGGTAATTTATGAAAGCAAAATTGATATTAAATAAGAATTTTACAGTTGGTGATATTGATAAGAGGATTTATGGTTCATTTATTGAACATCTTGGAAGAGCTGTATACAACGGTATTTATGAGCCAACTCATCCAAAAGCAGATGATAAGGGTTTTCGAAAAGATGTAATTGATATGGTAAAGGACCTTAATGTACCTATTATTCGTTATCCAGGAGGCAACTTTGTATCTGGATACAATTGGGAGGATGGTATAGGTCCCAAGGAGAAACGTCCTAGGCGGGCAGAATTAGCATGGCATGTAATTGAGACTAATGAAGTGGGCATTGATGAATTCCAAGAATGGGCTAAGAGAGCTAATACAGAGGTAATGCAAGCGGTTAATCTTGGAACAAGAGGTGCTGAAGAGGCTCGTAATCTTCTGGAGTATTGCAACTTCCCCAAGGGAACCTATTATAGTGATCTACGTCGTAGTCATGGTTTTGAAGAGCCATTTGATATAAAGGTATGGTGTCTTGGAAATGAAATGGATGGTTCATGGCAGATTGGGGCAAAAACTGCAGAGGAATATGGTAGGCTTGCATGTGAAACTGCAAAAATTATGAGAGAGCTAGATCCAAGTATTGAGTTAGTTGCTTGTGGAAGCTCAGGTCTATTTATGCCTACCTTTGGTAAATGGGAGGCTACAGTATTAGAGCATACATATGATTATGTTGATTATATATCACTTCATAATTATTATGGAAACCCTGATAATAACACAGAGGCTTATCTTGCATGTTCAATTGATATGGATAATTTTATTAAGTCAGTAATTGCTATATGTGATTATGTAAAGGCATTTAAGCATTCTGACAAAACGATTAATTTATCCTTTGATGAATGGAATGTATGGTTCCATAGCAATGATGCAGATAAGAAATTGGAGCGTTGGCAAATAGCACCACACCAATTAGAAGATATATATAATTTTGAAGATGCTTTAGTTGTTGGTTGCCTGATGATTACATTGTTGAAAAACTGTGATCGTGTAAAAATGGCTTGCATGGCCCAGCTTGTCAATGTTATTGCTCCTATTATGACAGAAAATGGAGGAGATGTATGGGCGCAGACAATATTCTATCCATTTATGCATACATCTAATTTTGGTAAGGGTGTAGCTTTAACTCCTGTTGTTACCAGTGAAAAATATGATACTGATCGTATAAAGAATATACCTTATGTAGAAACCATTGCAGTAATGAATGATGAGGCTGGTGAATTAACTGTATTTGCAGTAAATCGTTCATTGGAAAAGAATGTTGATTTGGAAATCGACTTAAGTGATTTTGTAAATGCAAAGCTTATAGAGCATATAGTTCTTGAACATGAAGATATGAAAGCAATAAATACTGTAGAAAATCCAAGAAATGTTGTACCTCATAATAATGGAAAGACAGAGGTTGGTACTGATTATGCTACTGCTACACTAAATAAACACTCTTGGAATGTAATACGCTTTCAAATATAAGAAAACAGCCACTTAATAATGAAATTGAGTGGCTGTAAATATATCTGATCAATAAAAGACTAAGATAGACAGGAGAAAGGTGTTATGAAAAAAGCCAAATTAAAGATAGATACAGATTTTATAATAGGCAAGGTAGATAAGCGAGTATTTAGTACCTTTATTGAGCCTATTGGTGATATAGTATATGGTAATATATACAACCCCAAGCATCCTTTAGCTGATGATCAGGGATTTAGAAAGGATGTACTGGAGTTAATGCAGAATTTGGGAACAACTGCCATAAGGTATCCAGGGGGGAATTTTGTATCCTCTTATAATTGGATGGATGGAGTTGGACCAAGGGATAAACGGCCTGTACGTTACGATAAAGCATGGAGAAAAATCGAGACTAATCAAATGGGTATTGATGAATATACAGATTGGGTTAAAAAAGTCGGCGCAGAACCTCTTCTAGCAGTTAACCTAGGTACAGGGACACCTGAAGAGGCATCCTTTGAAATAGAGTATACCAATGTGGAAGAGGGTACTTATTTTAGTGACTTACGTAAAGAATATGGACATGAAAAGCCATATAATATAAAAATGTGGTGTTTGGGTAATGAAATGGATGGTTCATGGCAGATGGGAGAAAAGACAGGGAAGGAATATGGCAGAATTGCCAATGAGGCTGCCAAGCAAATGCGTGCAGTGGATCCTGATATTGAACTGGTGGCATGTGGTAGCTGTGCTAATGACAAATCCCACTCCTCATATCCTGAATGGGACAGACTTGTTCTTGAAGAATGCTATGAGAATGTTGATTATTTATCCCTGCATCGTTACTACAGCTATGATCCTGAAGCTGTAAAGGGAACAGTGTTTCCTGCGCAGTTTACTGTGGAGGACTTGCCATGTATAGCAAAGGATATGACACAGTTTATTGATACTGTATGTGCAGCTGCAGACTATGTTAAGGGATTAAAATATTCTGACAAGACTATAAATATTTGCTTTGATGAATGGGGAATAATATCTAGCCAGACTGCAAAAGCAGAGGGCCTTGATTGGACTGAAAGAAAAATACCAGAAAAGGGTAGACGTGTTGAGGGGATGAATGTAATTGATGCGGTCTTATTTGGTAGTATATTAATTGCATTTATCAATAAATGTGACCGAGTTAAAATCGCCTGTCAGTCTATTGTAATTCCTAGTATGATTGCAGCAGATCCTAATGGGGGTAGCTTTAAGCAGACAACCTATTATCCCTTCCAGCAGGTGGCCAAGTATGGAGATGGAGTAGCTCTTACCATGGGACTGGAAAGCCCAACTAAGGAAACAGACGGTTATGGAGAGCAGCCTTTTATTCAAACTGCGGCAGTATATGATGAAGTAAGCGGTATTGTAACAGTATTTGTAAGCAACCTAAGTGTTCGTGAAAAAGTAGAGCTAGATGAAACATTACAATTTGACTATGTGGAGCTATTTGAACATATTCGAATTTATGATGAACAACCTCTTGCTATGAATTCTTTAGAAAATCCAGAGAGGATAGTTCCTAAGGAAGTAGAAATATCAGACAAGGTTATTTTATTACCCCTTAGTTGGAATGTACTGCGTTATAGAGTGAAAGGGGGACACTAATATAGTTAAAATAGCATTTTTGGGTGCAGGAAGTACTGTATTTGCAAGAAATGTATTGGGTGATTGTATGTGTACACCTAGCTTATGTGATGCTGAAATTGCCCTCTATGATATTGATTCCAAACGATTAGAAGAGTCAGAAGTTATTCTTAAGGCAATTAACAATAATATTAATTCATCTAGAGCAAATATTAAGACATATCTTGGAGTAGAACAAAGAAAGGATGCCTTAAGAGATGCTGACTTTGTAATTAATGCAATTCAGGTAGGTGGCTATGACCCATCTACCATAATTGACTTTGAAATACCTAAGAAATTCGGTTTAAGACAGACCATAGCTGATACACTTGGAATAGGGGGAATAATGCGTGGTCTTAGGACAATCCCTGTTATAAGAGATATTGCAAGAGATATGGAAGAGGTATGTCCGGATACTTTATTTATCAATTACACTAATCCTATGTCTATTCTGACAGGTTATATGCAAAAGTATACTAAAATTACTACTGTTGGCTTATGTCACAGCGTTCAGACTTGTTCTAGGGATTTACTAAAGGGTGTTGGTATGGAAGATAATATAGAAGGATCTAGTGACCTTATTGCTGGCATTAATCATATGGCATGGCTACTAGAAATCAGGGATAAGGATGGAAATGACCTGTATCCTGAGATCAAGAAACGTGCTTTATTAAAGAACAAGGGTGAGAAGCATAATGATATGGTTAGGTATGAGTATATCAAGCATTTGGGCTATTACTGTACAGAATCCTCAGAGCATAATGCAGAATACAATCCGTTTTTTATTAAATCCAAGTATCCAGAGCTAATAGAAAAATTTAATATTCCTTTGGATGAATATCCAAGAAGATGTATCAGCCAAATAGAAGGATGGGAAAATGAGAAAAAAAGTATTTTGCAGGATGGAAAGATAAGTCACCAAAGATCCCATGAATATGCATCTTATATTATGGCAGCTATAATCACCAATTCCCCTATTAAGATTGGTGGAAATGTAATAAATACCGGATTGATTGATAATCTTCCATATGATGCTTGTGTAGAGGTTCCTTGCCTGGTGGATGCTCATGGTATTCATCCCTGCCATGTACAAAGATTGCCGGTTCAGCTGGCAGCTATGAATATGACCCATATAAATGTTCATTTATTGACAATAGAGGCAGCCCATACAAGGAGTAGAGAAAAGATATATCAGGCTGCTATGCTAGACCCTCATACGGCAGCAGAATTATCTATTGATGATATTGTAAAAATGTGCGATGAGATGATTATAGCCCATGGAGAATATATGAAAGAATATGTTTAAGAAAGTATTATAGGTAGTTATGTAAGATAAATTGAAGAAAAAGGGATAGGTGCATATGAGTAAGCTATGGTATAGGAAGCCAGCAGGCTCTTGGGAAGAGGCACTGCCTATTGGCAATGGACGAATGGGTGCTATGATATTTGGCACAGTTGAAACAGAGCACATTCAGCTAAATGAGGATAGTGTATGGTATGGAGGTTATAAGGATCGTAATAACCCCCATGCACTAAAGAATTTGCCTAAAATAAGAGAGTTAATTCTAGGTGGACATATTCCTGAAGCAGAAGAGCTTATGATATATGCATTATCAGGAATCCCTCAGAGTCAGGGACCATATCAATCGCTTGGGGACTTGACCTTAAGGTTTAAAGGTATGGATGGAGATAGTAGGGATTATATACGAACTTTATCTCTTGATGATGCGATTCATACGATGGAAGTTAAAATTGGCAAATACACTTATAAAAGAGAAACTTTTTTATCTGCAGTAGATGATCTTATGGTTATGAGAATAACTTCTGGAGAAAATCAGAAGATTTCTTTCTCAGCACTTCTGACTCGTGAACGATTTTATAATAGTGTAATTGGACTATCAGATGATACTATTATGTTGGATGGCAATCTTGGCAAGGATGGACTTGACTTTGCCATGATGTTAAAAGCAGTAGCTGAGGGAGGAAGCAGTGAGGTGATTGGAGAGCATCTTGTGGTTAATAATGCGGATTCTGTTACCTTATTATTTACTGCAGGCACTACCTTCCGTTTTAAAGACCTTAAGCAAGAATTAACGAAGATATTAAAGGATGGGGCAAAACATTCATATAAAGAACTAAAGGATCGTCATATAAAAGATTATCAGAGCCTATATGACAGGGTGGAATTTGAACTTGATGGAATAGAAGCTTATAAGGAGTTGACCACGGCTAAACGTATGGAGATGGCTGGGCAAAATGAAGTTGACAAGGGTATGGCAAAGCTATATTTCGATTATGGACGTTATCTTCTTATTTCATCTAGTAGAGAGGGAGCTCTTCCTGCTAATTTACAGGGTATATGGAATAAGGATATGAGTCCCGCCTGGGATTCAAAGTATACTATTAATATAAATACGCAGATGAATTATTGGCCAGCTGAGGTATGTAATTTATCAGAATGTCATAAGCCTCTATTGGACTTAATTAAAAGGATGCTAACAAATGGTCAAAAAACTGCAAGGACGATGTATAATTGCCGAGGCTTTGTAGCACACCATAATACAGATATATGGGGAGATACAGCAGTTCAGGATCATTGGATTCCATCATCCTACTGGGTAATGGGTGCAGCTTGGCTATGTACCCATCAGTGGATGCATTATGAATTTACACAAGACATAGATTTTTTACAAGAGGCATTTCCAATTATGAGAGAGGCTGCTCTGTTTTTTTTGGATTTCTTAATTGAGTATAAAGGCTATCTAATAACTTGCCCTTCTGTATCACCAGAGAATATTTATATTCTACCTAACGGCGTACAGGGTGCAGTTACTGTAGGGGCCACCATGGATAACCAGATTCTGAGGGATTTATTTAATCAATGTCTAAAAGCAGGAGAGGTACTAGGTGTTCAAGATGAACTAAACCTGCAAATTAAGAAGGCCTTAGATAAGCTTGTACCTACTGCTATTGGAACCAGAGGAAATATAATGGAATGGGTAGAGGATTATGATGAGATTGAGCCTGGACATAGGCATATATCCCATCTTTATGGCTTGCATCCCTCATCTCAGATTACAATGGAGGATACTCCTAGGCTGGCAGAGGCAGCCAGGACAACCCTTGAGCAAAGATTAGCCCATGGAGGGGGACATACAGGCTGGAGCCGTGCTTGGATTATTAATTTATATGCCAAGCTATGGGATGGAGAAGAAGCTTACTCTAACCTAGAGCAATTAATATCAAAATCCACTCTACCAAATATGTTTGACAACCACCCACCCTTTCAGATTGACGGTAACTTTGGTGGTACAGCTGCAATAGCTGAGATGCTTGTGCAAAGTACTGACCAAAGAATTATTCTTCTACCCGCCTTACCAAAGGCATGGAGTGGAGGAAGCATTAGAGGCTTGTGTGTACGAGGTGGAGCAGAGATATCAATGGAGTGGAAGGAATGTCAATTGATAAGGTACAAAATAAAAACAAAACATAAGCTTCAAACGGAAGTTATCTATAAGGGAAGAGGGAATTTGATTTCTCTGGAAGCAGGAGAGGAAGCAATAGTTCTGCTGTAATATAAAGGGTAGCCTTACAAAAGTATTAAATAGATAGAGAAATTATTAGAATAATGATATAATGTTAGTTGATTATAATTTCAACGACATATTATTAAACTTTTGTAGAAACTAGAGCATGGGTATAAACACATAGAAAGGTTAGGATTAATTGAAATGTACGATAGTATTATTTTTGACTTGGATGGAACTCTTTGGGACTCTACTAAAGAGGTGGCTATTGCATGGAATGAAGTAAAGAGCAGATACCCTGAGGTAACAGATGAGATTACAGCAGATAGACTAAAAGGGCTATTTGGTCTGCTTTTAGATGAAATAGCTGTACGATTATTTGATAGTGTACCAAGAGAAAAGGCCTTAGAGCTTATTGTTGAGTGTTGTGACTATGAGAATGAGTATCTGGCTAAGCATGGTGCTGATCTGTATCCTGGTATAGAAGAGCTAATAGAGGAGCTTTATAAAAAATATAAGCTTGCTATTGTAAGTAACTGCCAGGATGGATATATTCAAAGCTTCTTTAGTGTATATCCTCAACTCGAAAAATTATTTATAGATTATGAATATCCAGGGAGATCAGGCAAAGCAAAGGCTGATAATATTAGGCTGGTGATTGAAAGAAACGGTTTAAATAATCCCTTATATGTTGGAGATACCCAAGGTGATGCTAATGCCGCTAGGACAGCCGGTATTCCATTTGTATATGCTAGATATGGATTTGGACAGGTAGAGGAATATCTGGAGGCTATTGATTATCCATTGGAACTTCTAGAGAAATTAAGGCAGTAAGGATTGACATTCTTGGCCTTTACTAATATATTGTTAATAAATAAATACAATCCCATAATTACTAATGAGAAAATATTATGAGAACTGTAAATAATTGAATTGGAAGTGAGAAGATGTTAAACGGAAAAAAATCATTATTTTCAGGAATGCAGGCTACTGGTACTCTTCATTTGGGAAATTACCTGGGAGCTCTAAAAAACTGGGTGGAATTTGAGGATGAGTATGAGTGCTTTTATTGTGTTGTAGATATGCATTCCATAACTATAAGGCAAAATCCGGCGGAACTTAGGAAAAAGGCAAGGGCACTGCTTACCTTGTATATTGCTGCAGGACTGAATCCTGAGAAAAACTGCATATATTATCAGTCCCATGTACCTGCTCATGGGGAGCTGAGCTGGATTTTAAATTGCTATACCTATATGGGTGAATTGAATAGGATGACTCAATATAAGGATAAGGCTGCTAAGCATGCGGACAATATCAATGCTGGCCTATTTACCTATCCAATTCTAATGGCGGCAGATATACTGTTATTTCAATCTGATATAGTTCCAGTAGGAGATGATCAGAAGCAGCATATTGAAATCACCAGAGATATTGCTCAGCGCTTTAACTCAATATATGGGGATGTATTTACTATCCCTGAGCCCTTTATTAAGAAATCAGGTGCAAGAATTATGAGTCTTCAAGAGCCTATGAAGAAAATGTCAAAATCAGATGAGAATCCAAATGCTAGTATATATCTTCTTGACGATACAGATACTATCATTAGAAAATTCAAGAAATCCGTGACGGATTCTGATAATCAGATACTTTATTCTAAAGATAAGCCTGGTATTAGCAACCTTATTGAAGTATATGGAATAGCTTCTGGTAAGACAGTGGCTGATATTGAGAAGGAATTTGATGGGAAGGGCTACGGTGATTTTAAGATTGCAGTTGGTGAAGCAGTGGCAAACATGTTAAGGCCCATCCAGGATAAATATGAAGAACTAAGCAAGGACAAGTCTTATATAGACCAGATAATTAAGAACAACGGGGAGAAGGCTGAGTACTTTGCTAATAAAACCTTAAGAAAAGTACAGAAAAAGATAGGCTTTCCTGAAAGAATAAGATAAGTTAGGAGACATTGTATGAAAATTATTTTCCTGGAAACCGATACACTGGGAAATGACGTAAACCTAACCCAGTTCGATACTCTTGGAGAAGTTATAAAATATCCAGGCACTATCGCGGCTCAGGTTCCCCAGAGGATTAAAGACGCAGATATTATTATAGCAAATAAGTTGCCTATGAATGAAACAACCTTAGTTGGGGCTAAGGATTTAAAACTGATTTGTTTAACTGCTACTGGCACTAATAATATAGATTTTGATTACACAAACCTTAGAAATATTAGAGTGACAAATGTTAAGGGCTATTCTACGCAGTCTGTAATACAGCATACATTTGCAATTTTTTTCTATTTATTTGAGAAGCTTAGTTATTATGACCATTTTGTAAAATCAGGAGGATATATTCACGCTGATATTTTTAGCCATTTTGAGAAGAAATTTAATGAGCTATCAGGGAAGACCTGGGGAATTATCGGTCTTGGGGAGATTGGCAGGGGAGTAGCGGAGATTGCTCAACTATTTGGCTGCAAAGTAATTTATTATTCTACATCTGGCAGAAATGATAATAGTGATTATCAAAGGGTGGATATGGATACTTTACTTGGGGAATCAGATGTTATCTCAATTCATGCTCCCTTAAATGATGCAACCACAGATTTGATTGGGGAGGAAGAACTTAAGAGGATGAAGCAGAGCGCCATTTTGCTTAACTTAGGTAGAGGACCTATAGTCAATGAGGATGCTCTTTATAAGGCCTTAAATGAGGATTGGATTGCAGGAGCAGGGCTTGATGTTCTTAATATAGAGCCTATGGCAGAGAACAATCCCCTATCAGATATTAAAGACAGCACAAAGCTTTTAATTACCCCCCATATTGCCTGGGCAACTGTTGAGGCAAGACAGAGGGTAACTGATGAGGTTTACAAAAATATTAATGCTTATCTAAATGGAGATGAGAGAAACGTAGTTAATTAACAACTTATTTATTATAGTTATTAAAGCTAGTAAGCTGCTCCACTTGTTTTCTGGCTTTTAGATATGAGTAGCTATAACTACGAAAATCTTTACTATAAGAATAAATAAACCTGTCGTAATAGCGATTAGTAAATGACTGCAAATTATAATCAAGCTCTTTTTGCACCTCTATGATAGGAATTACCACTGGAGCTGCATCATAGGAGAGTACATCTGTGAGATAGTGTAAGTTGGTATTATTTAATTCTTCAGTATGAGTTATTAGGTATTATGCTATATGGTAATCAGGTCCGCTAAATGAAAATACCATATAGCATAATGAAACAACTATTACGGAGTATTTAAATAGTGGGAAGCTTTTTCTATATTAGCTTATTCACTCTTCTCATTCCACTTGTTCATATATATATTTTCCATTTCCTCTCCAAGGTATCTAAAAGCTGTACAACGATCTAGAATTTCTCTGTTTGGAAATGCGATAGTGCTGTTTTTGATTTCTTCATCTTCAATTAAATCCCAAGCTCCTAAGTTAGGAGTGGAGTAGGTTATAAAGTCAAAGTTCATTAAGGCTATTTCGGGTTTGCACATAAAGTTTATAAATGCCTCTGCATTTTCTTTGTTCTTACTGTTGCTTGGGATAACCCAACCATCTATCCATACATTTGACCCCTCTTGTGGAACCACATATTCAAGGTTTGGATTTTCTCTTTTTGTAAAGATGGCTTCACCCGAATAGATAACTCCAATGGCAGCTTCTTCACCAATCATTTTATCGCGAACCTGGTCTACAACATAGGCCTGTACTAGAGGATACTGTTTTTGTAGAAGCTGCTTGGCTTCCTCAAGCTCTGCTTCATTGGTGGAATTCAAGTCATAACCTAGATATTGCAAGGAAATAGCAAAGGCATCTCTAACGCTGTCAATCATTAGAATCTCCCCAGAGTATTTTTCGTCAAATAGAATTCCCCAGCTATCCACTGGCTCATCTACCTTTGTTTTGTTATATAAGATTCCTAGAGTTCCCCAACAATATGGCACGGAGTATTTATTGCCTGGATCAAACTCCTCTGAGTTTTCCAAATGAGAGGGGTCTATATATTTCAGATTGGGTATGTTATCAAAATTAAGCTCTTGAAGAAGATTATTTTCAATCATCTTCTGTATCATGTAATCAGAGGGACATACTACATCAAAGCTTACAGCTCCCGCCTGAATTTTAGGAAACATTTCCTCGTTGGTTTGAAACTCATCATAGACTACTTTAATACCTGTTTCCTCTTCAAAAAGGCTAATTGTTTCAAGATCAATATAATCACCCCAGTTATAAACATAAACCTTTTCACCCTCTTTTGATGCACATCCTGTAAATATCGATATAAATATTAAAAGAGTAGTTAAACTAATAATTTTTTTCATAATAGACCTCCTTGTATTTTTATTTTATATCTTCCTGATTGGTTCTCTCTTATCAGCATTCCTTCGGTTAATGACTATCAGCAGTAGTAGTACTACTATAAACATCAGGGTTGATAGAGCATAAATCTCAGGCTTAATTCCTTTTCGTATTTCTGTATAGATCTTGGTGGAAAGGGTATTAATTTCGGGACCCTTAGTAAAGTGAGTTATTACAAAGTCATCCAAGGACATGGTAAAGGCCAAAAAGAACCCTGTCAAAATACCAGGGAAAATATCTGGTAATATGACTTTAAAAAAAGCATATATAGGAGATGCCCCCAAATCCAAAGCTGCTTCATAGGTATGAGGGTTTAGCTGCTTCAGTTTTGGCATAACACTTAAGATGACATAGGGTATATTAAAGGTTATATGGGAAAATAACACACTGGTAAATCCAAGTGTATAGCGCATTGCTACAAACAATAGCATTAATGATATACCAGTTACAATATCAGCATTAAGCATAGGGATATTAGTAATTGCAATCATTATGGTCCTAGGTGTCCTTCTCATATTGTTAATTGCAATAGCAGCAGCAGTACCTATAATAGTAGCTATCAAAGCTGATAAAACTGCAATAATCAAAGTAGTATATAAGGCATTCATTATGCTTTGATTTTGAAATAATTCTTTATACCAGTGTAGGGTAAAACCACCCCATTTAGCCCTTGATTTTGATTTGTTAAAAGAAAGAATAATCAGTATTATTATTGGGGCATATAGGAAAAACAATATTAACCCCACATAAAATCGCTCAATAAATTTCTTTACCATAGGCCACTACCCTCACTTTCCTTATCATATTTAGACAGAATTGCCATGCTGAATAAAATAAATATCATCAGTACCAAGGATAGTCCGGATCCAGAATGCCAATTACCGACTCGAAATTGCTGTTCAATAATATTTCCAATAAGGAGAATTTTACTGCCTCCTAATATAGTGGATATAACAAAGGTTGTTAGTGAGGGAACAAACACCATTGTAATACCACTGATTACCCCGGGAATACTTAGGGGAAAAATAATCTTTAGGAAGGTCTGTACACCATCTGCTCCTAGATCTCTTGCAGCATTTACAACATCCTTATCAATCTTTACTAATACATTATATATAGGCAAGACCATAAAAGGCAAAAAATTATAAACCATTCCAAGAATAATTGCACTTGGTTTGTTAATTATATTTAAAATAGGTAGATTGAAGAACTTTAAGACAGTGTTAATAACACCGGTTCGTTCCAGTATGTTTTGCCAGGCAATTGTTCTTAAGAGAAAATTCATCCACATAGGTAATATAATTATCATAACTATAAAGCTATTACTTTTTATATTTGATTTATTAAGTATCATAGCCAATGGGTAGGCAAGAAAAAGACAGATAACTGTGCTAATCAAAGATAACTTTAGGGACATATATAATGCCCGAAGGTTAATTGTGGTGAATATAGATTCAATGTTATCCAGAGTCAGAGCCTTGTTATCAGCTGTTAATCCATAATACAGAATAACTAAAAGTGGGATTAATATAAAACCAGTCATCCACAAGATATATGGGAAGGATAGCCATCTTGTATTACGTAAACCAAAAGATGATTTGACGTTTTTTTGTAAAGGAGCTTTTGGTATCCGGTTATTTAATATATTTCTTATTTTCATAGGAGCCTCCAATAAATAATGAGAGTATATAGAGTAGTCTATAGGTTATTTAAGTAACTAAATTTCAAGAAGGGTTGCTTCCTCATCCTCTGATTCAGGCTTATTCATAATCTGAATATCAAATGGATCTACCCATATACCTACTTCACTCCCAACGGGAGATAGGTCGGTGGAGTGCACTAGCCAGTCATGTCCACAGGACGAAACCTCCATCTCATAGTGTACCCCTTTAAACAATAAGGAAGTAACAATTCCCCTTATTATGCCGTCCTCCGGCTTTACTAAATCTATATCTTCCGGGCGGATTACCACATCCACCGGCTTATTTTGTCCAAAGCCTGTATCAACACAGGTAAAATTGGTTCCAAGGATATTCACAAGCTTATCCTGAACCATAATGGATGGCAGGATATTACTTTCTCCTATGAAATCGGCTACAAATGCATTCTGAGGCTCATTATATATATCCTCTGGAGAACCAATCTGCTGAATATACCCTTGATTCATTACCACAATAGTATCAGACATAGTAAGGGCTTCTTCCTGATCATGAGTTACATATATAAAGGTAATACCCAGCTCGTTTTTCAACCTTATAAGCTCATACTGCATATCCTGTCTTAGCTTTAGATCCAGTGCACCTAGGGGTTCATCAAGCAGTAGCACCTTAGGCTCATTTACAATTGCTCTTGCAATTGCAATTCTCTGTTGCTGACCACCACTTAAGGAATTAGGCATACGACTTTCAAATCCATTTAGGTTGACCAGCTTAAGGGCATATTTTATTTTATCATCAATATAGGCTTTGCTTTTGTTTTTGATTTTAAGTCCAAAGGCTATATTCTCTGCTATAGTCAAATGATTAAAAAGGGCATATTTTTGAAATACTGTGTTTAGCTGCCTTTGATTAGGTGCAGTCTTAGTAATATCCCATCCCTCAAAGATTACCTGCCCCTTATCAGGATTCTCAAACCCGCCAATGATTCTTAAGGTGGTCGTCTTGCCGCAGCCAGACGGTCCAAGCAGTGTCAAGAATTCATTTTCTCGGATATATAAGTTTAAGTCATCCAGTACGACGCTATCGCCGTAGGATTTGGATATATTAACAAGATTGATTAATTTATTATCCGTCATGAATATTTTCTCCTTTTTGTATAGTTAAAAGCTTGGTGGTGTAGATACCCATAGAAGAGTAGCACCACTTTTCTCAGAAGCCTTAATAAAATGTTGTTTGTTCGCTATGAAGTAAAAGGATTCTCCCTTTTTGGCCTTAAAGGACCTATTACCTATATGTAGCGTGATGCTACCACTTATAACAAATCCAAATTCTTCACCTTCATGTGGATTGTCTGGATAGGTTGAACCAGCGGGATCTAAGGTAAGGAGTATAGGTTCCATGATATTTTTCTGGGCATTGGGAATTATCCATTTAACCAGGTTCTTAAGCTCAGAATCATATTTTTCAAAATAATCGGTTTTTTTAAAAACCACTTGTTCAGAAGTGGTCCCACTGAAAAACTCCTCAAGGTTTGTCCCCAAACACTGTAGAATATCCATAAGTGTAGCAATTGAAGGAGAAGTTAGATCCCTCTCGAGCTGAGATATAAAGCCCTTGGATAGCTCTGCCCTGTCAGCTAATTCCTCCTGAGTAAGACTTTTTTGAATTCGTAATTCTTTTATCTTATGACCGATATTCATAATTATCTCCATTCTAAAATCTTAATAAAAATAAACTTTAAGTTTAGCATTGGTAAACAAAACGCAATTTTAATTATACTTACAAATAGGTAGTTGTCAATACCTTTTTTGACTCAGTAATTAATTATACTCTGCTAATATTATGGTATAATTAAATTTAACTAGACAATTAAAATTAAATAACCACATTATTGGGGTTCTTGCGGAGCAGGGATAACTGCCAAGAATAGTAGAATCTCTGAAAAGTTAGGAAGACAAAATATAAAAAGCCAAAGAAAAAAACTAGTCATAGCTATTATACAGGGACTAGTTTTTTGCTGTAGATAATTCTTATTTCTTATAAAACTCTTTGATTTTATCCATTCTTGATGTCATTCCTTGGAATAGATAATCTACCAAGGTAATTGCCACCATAGATTCTACTACAACCACAGCTCTTGGTACTATTATAGGATCGTGACGCCCTACAATTTGTATCTCAATATTTTCATTATTCTTATTGGCTGTTCTTTGAGGCCTTCCTATAGAAGCAGTGGGTTTTACCGCTGCTCTTAGGATTATTTCTGAGCCATCGCTTATTCCCCCTAAGATTCCTCCTGCATTATTGGTAAGCTTAATTAGGTTTTTGTTCTCATCATACGAGAAAGGATCATTATTCTCAGAACCAGTATAGGTGGCGGCCAAGAAGCCTGCCCCAATTTCTACACCCTTAATAGCTCCTATGGACATCACTGCCTTAGCAAGAGCCCCATCCAGCTTATCAAATACCGGTTGTCCTATTGCAGGAGGCATTCCTGATACTATACATTCAATTACTCCTCCTACTGAATCTTGTTCATCCTGTTTTTCCTGAATATATTGTTCTGCTTTTTTTGTGGCATCAGGATCAGGCATAGATAGAGGATTGTTAAGGGAATATTCCTTGCGGCAATTTTGGTAGTCAATTGTAATAGGTCCAATTGATTTAGTATATGCATATACCGATATGCCTAGCTCTTTTAAGATAGCCGCTGCTATGGCTCCAGCGGCTACTCTGCTGATAGTTTCTCTTCCTGAAGAGCGTCCACCTCCACGATAATCCCTAAAGCCATATTTCATATCATAGGTATAATCGGCATGACCTGGGCGGTAATAGGACGCTATCTCTGAATAATCAGAGGAACGCTGATTTTCATTAATCACTATAAGGGATATAGGAGTTCCAGTGGTTTTTCCCTCAAATACGCCGGATAATATGCGGACCTTATCATCCTCTTTTCTAGGGGTGGAGAATTTGGTCTGCCCTGGCTTTCTACGTTTCAAATATATTTGTATTTGACTTTCATCTATGGGCAGCCCTGCTGGACAGCCGTCTATAACAACACCATAGCCCTCTCCATGGGATTCACCCCAGGTAGATATCATAAAGCTATTACCATATATAGAACCTGACATATACATCACTCCGTATCATTGATTTTCTACTTATTAGTTTATTAATCTCATAACTAAAATTATAAGTTCAAACTTTCTTATAAGCGTATTCATAGTATATAGGAAAAATCGTCAGGTTTCAACGGCTTTAATGACATTTATTGAAAATAATCATATACTAAAATGACAACAATTCTGTGAGGCTTAAAATGAATAACCATTATTATAATTTTCAAAATAATAATAAGAAATATAGATATGCAAAAGATAATAAATATAATGATTCTGGCCGTCAAAAACAAAGGAATACCAATGGTGTTAAGGGAGATGAGGATTTAATTATTGAGGATAATACTATTTATGAAATAGACAGGGGTTGTGTTGAGCGGTTAAGAAGAAGTAGAAGACGTTAATATAGAAAAAAAGCTGCGATATACGCAGCTTTTTTTCTTGAATCTAAATGAAAGAACATTTACTCGGTTTCGTATTAGAAGCCGAAACCATTTCCGCCACAACAGCAGAGGATAAGGATAATAAAGATGATACTGCCACAGCCGTCATCGCCGCCGCCCATACCACAATCTCTTCCTCCTAATAATCCATTATTACCACCACAGCAGCATAAGATTAGGATCAAGAAAAGTAAACCTCCACAATCATTAGCTCCACCGACACCTCTGTCGCAATGTGTTGCTGCTAAATCACTCATAGTAGTTCCTCCTAATATTAATTACAATGTATCATATGTGTGATAGCTTGACAGATTTCCTCTTTTTTGTAATAAATTATAGAAATATTTGCAAATAAGATGAAGGGTTAACATTTATCTTGTTAGTTAAAGATGTGTGTTGTGTGTAGAATATTTGATAAGCAGTAAGAATAGGATAATAAAAAATGGTAGGTTTTTATATGTCAGAAGGCAAGAAGGTTCAGATTATTGTTCATTGTGAGGATTATAATAATAAACGGAATCTGATAGAGGATCTGGGACGTATAAAGTATAAATTACCTATGATTAACTCCTATGTTTTAGAGGTGGATAAAAGTAAACTTGAGTTCATAAAGGAATTGGATGGATTTATTGATATAGAACCGGATGCCCATATTACAGCTCAAATGAATAGAGTAGGAGATATAATTGAGAGTAGGTGGGCTTATAGCAATGGAATTTATGGACATGGAGTCGGAGTAGCTATTGTTGATACTGGCATTAGTCTTCACAAAGATTTTACAGAGGGTGGTAACCGAGTTATAGCCTTTAAGGATTTTATAGCTGGAAGGAAGGAGGCTTATGATGATAATGGCCACGGTACTCATGTGGCTGGAATAATTGGAGGAAATGGATATTCATCTAAGGGGAAATACAAGGGGGTAGCACCTGAATGCAATTTTATAATTCTTAAGGTACTTGATCATAGGGGGGATGGAAATATATCCGATGTATTGGCCGGTCTTCAGTGGATTATTGATAACCGAGATAAGTACAATATTCGTGTTGTAAATATTAGCGTTGGAACATCATCCAAGGATAGCTTGGATGAAAATTCTTTACTTGTCCAGGGAGTAAATGCTGTATGGGACAGCAAAATAATAGTTGTAGTGGCGGCAGGGAATAATGGTCCTGGTCCTATGTCTATATCTACA